>NZ_JBQWIE010000026.1:0-69465 GCF_056745525.1 Parasediminibacterium sp. HNIBRBA5674
AGTTTGATGAGTGTGGTAACTTTTAAACTCTTTTCGATGCTCACTTATTTTATAACTAGCAACTTGCGTTAATTATTGAACATCGTTGCGTTGCACTTTACGTTCACTTTGCATCTGGGCGCTTTGTAGCACGATAATAGTAACAGTAATGTAATGGTGTAAATGCCTTGTGGTATTTTATTTAACCCACCTTTATTTAAAATTATAATTATGGCAAACTACGCAGATTTACAATTGAATAGCTTCTATCTAATTGTGGAAGAAGAAGGCGACTTAATTTCTTTGGTGCAGCCTTTAATGGAAACAGATAATTGTGTTTTACTACTGCAACACGATGATGAAGACATCACTTTTTGGAAAAGAAAAGACGATACATTCTTTGAAATTGTAGACGAACTTACAGAAGAGCAAGCCGCTGAATACGAAGACTTGTTTGAAGAAGAAGACGACACATTTGAAATAGAATAATAGTTACACTAACCACAATACAAAAAAATACCCTGTGATTATTTGTTATCACAGGGTATTGACCATATTTTTCTACAATTAATAAGCTTCCCAGTCGCAACCAATTGGTGCGCCTGGTGTAATTGCTTTTCCGATGGAATCATAATATCTTAAGGTTAGTAATGCGCTCTGCTATATAACCGTAGTAAGCCTTAAGATCATGGTTTGTTTTGGCTTTTGCAATGCAATCAGCTTTTATGCTTTGCAGTTTATTATGGCAAATAGATTTTACTAAATAGTTCGCATTGTCATTAATACTTAAAGCCAATAACCAAGTAACCACTTGCTGCTGCGTTTGTAATTGTACTTGTTTTTTTAAGCCTTGTAAACTATCAGTTTTAAAAGCCGCATCGGTAATGGTATTTACCACATCATCAAAACCAATGGTGTTAAATCTGCCTTTCATTTGCACCAAACGATTAGCCCTTTCGGTGTTAAATAAAAACGCTAGTTCATAATCTGCAAGCGCTTCGGCAGCAGACAATGCATCAAAACTTAAGCCTGTTCTTTTTGCAAATAATTCACCCACATTGTAATAGAGTGGTGGCCTTGGTGGCAATAGTTTTAAAATATTTTCTGGTAGCGTTAAAATGTCTGGTGACAGGCAAGCCACTGCATCTGCTAACGCTTTTTTCTGTAGTGAATTGGCTAATGGTTCTGGTTGTTGTTGCAATTTATCGCCACACACTATAGCTATAATTCATGCCGCCAATTAGCTTTGTCACAGCTTCTATTTGGTAGCGATGGTAATTGTACACAGGCACTAGGGCATAACATACACGCATATAAAATTAGTTTGGTGAAATTGTAAGTGATGCGGTAAGATATTTTTAAAAACTGAAAACCTGTGCTTAAAAATGGTAAATAACAGTAAAAATAAATTTCATTAATTATTGAAAATTCAGAAATAATGTTTTTATATTTGCTTCGTGAAATGAGCCATAGAAAAAGTTGCTTGTAAAGGCAAATGACGAAGGTGAATTACATGTGGCAAAAGAAAAAACAAAAGATACACATGAAACTAGATGAAGCCAAATTACAGTTTATTCAAAGTTGGGGCATTTTGGCTGGTCAGTGGGGTATTAATAGAACAATGGCGCAAGTACATGCACTATTGTTGGTAGCGGCAAAGCCTTTAAGTACCGACGATATTATGGCTAGCCTAAGCATTAGCAGAGGAAATGCCAATATGAATATTCGTGAGTTGATGGATTGGAAATTGATAGATAAAAGCATTGTTGCTGGCGACAGAAAGGAATATTTTGCTGCAGAAAAAGATATCTGGAAAGTGGTGACGCATATCATGTACCAACGCAAGAAACGTGAGCTGGACCCGATGGTAAAAGTGCTGAACCAAATTAGTGAGGTAGAAGGCGACCCTAAAGATGCTGATATTATCGCTTTTACAAGCATGGTAAAAGACATTCAAAAGTTTGCTGACCAAGCCGATAAAACTCTTGATACCATTATAAAAGCAGAAGAAAATTGGTTTTGGGGCAGTTTTATGAAATTGTTTAAAGGCTAATAGTCGTTTTTCTAAAAAGAAATCAAGCTGAGCAAAATCAGCTTTTATTTGACAATAATCTTTCAATATTTTCTGAAAATATCGTAACTAAGATAATTTAACTAACAACAAAAACTAAAAACATGACGAGTAATACTAAAGTAATGGTGTACGATGATAATTGTCCACTGTGCAACGCTTATACAAGTGCATTTGTAAAAATGGGTTTGCTCGAAGCCAATGGTAGAAAGGCTTTTAGCCAAGCAACCGATAGTATCATGTGTAAACTAGATGCTCATAAAAGTAAAAATGAAATTCCTTTATTAGACACAGCTACTAACCAAACTTGGTATGGTTTAGATGCTATGCTAGAAGTGATAAGTGTAAAATTTCCTTTGGTAAAACGGGTAGCTAATATCAAGCCTATAAAATGGTTTTTACTGCGCTTATACAAGTTAATTTCTTACAACAGAAAAGTAATTGTTGCAGTACCTAAAACCAATAGTAAATATGATTGCACACCAGATTTCAATGCTAAGTATCGCTTAGCGTTCTTAATATTTGTAACGTTTTTTATTATTGCTTGTATTAAGCCTTTGTATTACTTTTTTAATGTGCAAAGCATTGCCAATACTGCATTACAGCAAGCGTATTTTATTTTTGGTGGTTTGTTTTTGGTAGCATTTGCACTGCCAAAATTGTTACACAATACTATGGCCTATCATTATTGGGGGCAAATAGCTATGGTAAGTTTATTAAGCATGCTGTTAATTCTACCATTATTTTTTGTAGGCCAAATATTGGCTTTAACAACTTTTGTGAAAGGCTTTTATTTACTCGGTTTACTGGCTTTCATGATAAAAGAAATCAGACGAAGAATTACTTATTTACATTCTGTGATTGATTGGGGTAAAAGACCATTAGCACAGTTAAAATAATTACACCAAACCATCAATGGCCAATGCTAATTTATAATCCAATTCGGTAATAGTGTCACCTGCATCATGTGTATTTAACCAAATTTCAACTCTGTTGTACACGTTGGTCCACAGAGGATGATGGTTTAATTTTTCGGCTTCAATGGCTACCCTTGTCATAAAGGCAAAGGCTTCTGAAAAATTTTTAAACTCAAATTTTTTGTACAGGGTATTATTCGTTTTTTGCCAGTCAATGGTAGCCATGTTTTAGAATTTTTGGTCAATAATCATCGGCAACATTTTACGCCAAGTAGGCCAGTCGTGATGTATATCATTGCCCCATACCGATAAATCGTGCCAAATACCTTTATCCCACAATACTTGCGAAAATTTACGGTTAGATGCAGGGTCTTCGTGGCTACCTGAACCTGTATAAATATGGATGTGATTACTCGCTTTTATTTTGTTTAAATACCACTCATCGGTAAGCTTTGGTATATAATGGTATGGGCTATTGTAGTACACTTGATCATCCCAAAAGCCTTTCGTGTATTCAGTTAAATCGTATACACCACTCATGCTTATTACGCCATTAATAATATCAGGACGTTTTAAAAATAAGTTCATCGCATGCAATGCGCCAAACGATGCACCAGATGTATAAATCATGGTGTCTTGGCTTGTATGCGTTCTGATGTAAGGTATTACTTCATTAAAAACGTATTGGTTAAACTGATTGTGCCTGATGGCTTTGTGTTCTGGCAGCATTTCAGTATTCATCCAACTTTCTTTGTTAATGCTATCAATACTAAACACCTTTAGTTTACCAGCATTAATCATTGGTGCCAATGCATCTATTAGTTGAAAGCGTTCGTATTCTAAATAGTCAGCAGCGGCAGTAGGAATTAATAACAATGCAAAACCATAATGACCATAAGTGGCAATTGGCATGTTTTTATTTAAAGAAGGGCTATGCCAAGAAGAGATGATTTTTTGCATTTATTACACGAATTTTAAAACAATTACACGAATTATACTAATTGATGTGATTACACGAGTTATACGAAATGAGGTGATTTCTCAAAAAAAAAATTCGTGTAATTCGCCTTAATTAGTGTCATTATAGTTATTACTCAAAGCTTTGGTGCTTAATTTCTTTCCATAAATCTTTATAGCATTGTGCTGCAAAGCTATTAGCAGCATATGTTTCAAGTGGCGCTTCATTTACGCCCATCTTCTCTATATCGCTTAGGTAGGGTATATAATTTTTAAAGAAAACTTTGTCTTTGTAAAATTCATTCATCACTTCATGATGTAAGTTTTTACGATGGTCTACCATGCTAAAGAAGCACTTTAATTTTTCACTATCAAAGCCATGTTCTTCAAAATAAGTAGCCACTGTGGTAAATGAACGGATAGACAATGTGGTAGGAATATTTGGCATTAACACCCAATCTGCCGCATTAAAAATATTATCGTGTAGCAAGGAAATACCTGGTGGGCAATCTAGTATTACTATGTCAAATTCTTTTTTTAAAGGTGCAATCATAGAAGCGAGTTTTTTCTTCGATTGCTTAAACTCGTTTAGTAAAATATCGGCTTGTCTTGCAGACAAATCTGATGGTATAATACTTAGGTTATCGTAAGCTGTTTCCTGCACTGCATCTAACAATGTCAGTTCGTTAGTCAGCAATTTTTTTGCTTCATTTTTTACAGCGGCTTCTACACCTAAAAAAAATGAGGAGCTGCCTTGTGGGTCTAAATCCCAAATAAGGGTTTTATAACCTTCTTTGGCCGATAAGTAGGCTAAGTTAATAGAGGCAGTGGTTTTACCAACACCGCCCTTGAGATTGTATAGTGCTAATGTTACCATGCAATAAATGTATAAAAAAATGGTGGATTGGTGAAACAAAATCACTTTTATCAATCTATTTTAAATAAATCAATAAGTGTAAAAACTGGTAATCTTAGTTTTTGAAATAGAATAAGTATTTAATTCTGTGTCTTTTAAATGTGGATATGTGTAGAAATACAATTTGACGTCTAGTTTATGTTTAGTTCTTTTACAATCATTCCTGAAAGCAACCCATGAAACCTTCAATTTTAACAATAGTATTATTGTGTGCTATATCTATTGCCCGTGGGCAAAGTGCTATCGATACGATTAGCTATTCTGGTTCAATAAAATGTTTAACCTCTACTACATTATTAACTGTTAATAATTCATCTGCTTGGGCTACTATTCAGTGGCAGCTTGATGGCAATGATATTATAGGCGCTAACGGAACAACATATATTGTAAGCAAAACTGGTAACTATAGGGTTGTTGTAAGAGCGGTAAATTCTACTGTAGATGTTTTTTACCCTAGCGTATTTATAAGTTTTAGGCCTAATGCCTCGTTTACTTTTATACAAACTAACCAGTGTAGTACTGCGCCTGTTAATTTTACCAATACATCTGTTGGTGGCGGTTTAAGTTACGCTTGGAATTTTGGAGATCCTAACTCTGGACAAAAAAATACTTCTTCTAATGCTAATGAAACGCACACTTTTACTGGCACAAGTGGTAATGCTACCGAAAATTTCAATGTAATTCTAACCATTATAGATACTGTTGGTTGTGTTGCAACGGCTATTAATACTGTTACTACCAAGCAATCGCCAAGTGCTATTTTAGGTCCTAACGCTGTAGATAATGTTTTTAAAATATGCACGGTTGCTGGTTCTGGCGAGTTGAAATTTAATAATCTATCTACCACAAAGGCATCGAATGTTGCGTATAAAATTAATTGGGGTGATAATACGACACCTTATGATGATTTAACTTTCTCAACAATTGTACCTCATACCTACAGTGCTGGTACTTACTCTTTAGTATTTTCTGTTTTAAGTGCTAATAATTGTGTTTCTACTACTAATTATACAGTTTTTATGGGGAGTAATCCTGCTGTGGGGATAAGTAATCCAGGCAATACATCTATTTGTACGAACGATTCTTTAACCTTCCCAATAACTGGCACTGCAACAAATACTAATGGCACTAGATACATTATCTCATTTAACGATGGTAGTAAAGCTGATACGTTTTTCCATCCAAACGTGCCATCTAGTATAACACACGTTTTTAAATTGAATTCATGTGGTACAAATAGTGGTACTAGTACCAATTCTTTTCAAGCTTCTATTTCTGCCTCTAACCCCTGTTTAGCATCTTATGGAAGCGTAGTGCCTATTTATGTTTCTGGAAGACCTAAAGCAGATTTACAATTGGCAAAAGATACGATTTGTGTAAATACATCTCTTAATGTATCTAATACAAGCCCTTCTAGCAACTATATTGACAATGGTGTATGTATGCAAGGCAAGTTTGTTTGGGAGATATCTCCTGCAACTGGCTGGACGATTACTTCTGGCTCTTTGGGAAGTACACAAGGAAGCAACGACCCATTGTTTTGGCAAAGCGGTAGTGGAACGCTTACTTTAAGTTTTAGCAGCGTAGGTATTTATACCATTAAAATTAAAACTGGTAATTTGAACTGTGGCTCAGACTCTACATTAAAAACAATTTGTGTAAATCCTGCACCAATTGCTGGATTTAATGTAGATCAAACAACAGGTTGTGCGCCATTAATAATACAAACAATAAATACATCTAATAAGCCAAATTGTGGAAACAATAGTTACACATGGTTAGTAAGTTATTCCGCATTAGGAAATTGCACGCCATCAGCTTCAAGTTACTCCTATATTAACGGTACTACTGCAACGTCTGAAAATCCACAATTTAAGTTCGATAATCCAGGTATTTACACAATCAGTTTGGTTACAAAGAACGCTACAGGTATTTGTATTTCGATACCATTTACCAAACAAATAATAGTAAAAACAAAGCCAGTTGTTACCTTAAATACTGCAACCAATATTTGTCCAAATGGAACTATTACACCAAGTATTACTGTTGCGAATTGTAATTCATCTATAACGCCAACTTATTTGTGGACTTTCGTGGGTGGCTTGCCCGCCACATCCACAAGTTTAAATCCTGGTACTATTACTTACAATGCACCTGGTATATACACAGTGCAGGTAGATGTTACCAACGAGTGTGGAACTACTACTAAAACACAGCAAATAACAGTTGGCGCTGCACCAAATGTAGTGTTACCAGCTAATCAAACATTTTGTAATGGGGTATCTACTGGCATTTTTACTTTTTCTAGTAGTGTAAATGGAACAACGTATACGTGGACAAATAATAATCCATCAATTGGTTTGGCTGCAAGTGGCGGTGGTAATATTCAAAGTTTTGTTGCCAGAAACACAAGTGGGGCTGCTGTTACTGCTAGTATTACAGTTATACCTTTAAATGGATGTGCAGGTGTACCGCAAACATTTAGTATTACTGTTAATCCAGGTGCCACCATCGCTAATGCTGGTGTCGATCAAAAACTTTGTAACGCACCAACTACCACGCTAACAGGAAATGCTGCGCTTGTAGGTACCGGCCTTTGGACAAAAATTGCTGGAAATTCTGGTATTATCGATAATGCATCACAACCTAATAGCACCTTAAGCGGCCTTACAGCGCCTGATAGTATTGTACTAGTATGGACCATTCAAAACACCGCCAATACTTGTAAAGGAACGAACGATACAGTTGTAATTTTAAATAGACCAACGGTAACTATTGCTAATGCTGGTAATGATACAACCGTGTGCAACTTTACCACTGCAAATGCAGCAAATAGCTTTATAAATTTAGCTGGAAATAAAGATGTGAAACGAGGTTTTGAAAAAGACACTTGGTCTATCGTATCTCAACCAATAGGCGGCAATGTAACTTTTGCAGATATAAACAACCCTACTACGTCTTTAAGTTTCTCAAAATCTGGTACCTATGTTTTTAAATGGACCATTACTAACGACGGTGGATGTGTTTCAAGTGCTAAAACTATGACACTTAAAGTTGTAGATAAAGTGGCAAAAGGTACTATCAATCCATCAGTATCAAATATTTGTATCGGTAGCAATGTCACGCTTACACTTAATGGGTACATTGGAAGTATTTTAAAATGGCAATATAATGTTAATCCAATTTTCGATAATATTTGGATTGATACTTTAGTAAACACCAATAGTTTAAGTTTTACTAATTCACAAGATACGTTTGCAGTGAGAGCTATTGTTGTAAGTACTGATGCAACATGTCAATCAAGCGATACATCGGCAGTTGCACTGATTAATGTTACGCCTTTGCCCATAGGCGGTAATACTGGGCCAGACGCTACAGTTTGTGGTACTAATAACAACGGCATTATAAATTTAACAGGTTATGTAGGTAATGTTATACGTTGGGAAAAATCTACCGATAATGGCACTACATGGTCACCAATGATAAATACAACATCGTCGCAACCCTACAGCACTATTTTACAAACTACTAAATTCAGAGCAGTAATACAAAATGGTGCTTGTGCCACGGTAACGTCGTCTATAACCACCATTTCTGTGGCTGGCGCTACTGGCAATTCTAATGCAGGCGTTGACCAGTTTTTGTGCAATCAAAACAGTACACAACTAAATGCGGCTGTTGCGCCTGCTGGTAGTACAGGAACTTGGTTACAAGTAGCTGGACCACCAGCAAATATTGTAAATACCTCTTTGTATAATACATCTGTTACTGGTCTTACCCAAAATATTTACAAGTTTGTATGGGCAATTAGCAATGGTTTTTGCGCTGCTACAAATGATACGGTAGTTATCACAAACTATCCGGCTCTAATTAATACTATTTCTGTAATTAACACTACCATTTGTGCAGGACAAACAGTAAATATTGTAGGCCAAACGCCTAGTGGCGGTAATGGCTCGTATACATATCAATGGCAGCAAAGCACTGATAGTATTTCGTGGGTAAATATTGCTGGAGGTGTATTTAATAATTTAAATTTTAATCCCAACGCTACTACTTTTATAAGACGCTTGGTTACTTCCAATACTTGTAGTATAGCAAGTAATGCAGCAACAATAGTTGTACAATCAAGTATTAGTAGCAATAGTATTGGTGCCGATACTGCTATTTGTATAGGAAATCCTATAGGAGCGTTAATAGGTTCGCAACCAACTGGTGGTAATAATATTTACACATATCAATGGGAAAATAGTGTAGATGGAGGTATAACTTGGTTACCGATAGCTACTGCAATTTCTAAAGATTTCATTCCTACCAACTTAACTACTACCACTAAGTTTAGGCGAGTGGTTACGACGAGTGTTTGTTTTGGCTTGCAAGCAAGCATCAGTAATGTAGTTACCATTACCATCAATCAAAATGCAAAAGCACTATATACTTATTCAAAAGACATCGACTGTGCTACTTTTAATTTAGCAAGTACTATAACCAATATTACAAATCCAGCAAATGGCTCTTATTTGTGGTATGCAAATGGTAATTTAATAGGTAATGCCAATTCAATGCCCAATTATAGTATCACAAATGCTTTCGATTCTGTAATTATAAAGCTGAAGGTTACTAGTTTATTTGGCTGTAAAAATGATAGTCTAGAACATAAGTTTTACACTGTGCCTAGGCCAATACCAGCATTTACAATAAGCGATACTGTAGGTTGTGGGCCATTACAAATTGTTCTTTTAAATAAAACGCCTAATGCCAATTTGTTTAATTTTAAATGGGATTTTGGAAACGGTGTTACCTCTAACTTAATCAATCCTACTGGTATTGTACTACAGCCTAATCTTTCTCGTTTTGATACTGTTTACAATATTTCTCTTACTGCCTTTACACCTTGTGACACGGTTACGGTATCACAGAAGGTACGTGTGAAATCGAAACCGCAAGCATTGTTTACGCCAAATAAAAGTGTGGGTTGTTCACCGTTGCCGATTACTTTCAACAATACCTCTCGTGGTAACAACATGACCTTTGTTTGGAATTTTGGTGATGGTTCTGCACCTGTTACTACATCTAGTACTAATGCTGTACAACATACTTACAGCACAGGTAAAAAAGATACTTTCAATGTGAAGTTGATAGCTACGAATGAGTGTGGTAGTGATACGATTACCTACAACATCATTGTATCGCCAAATACCATTAAGCTTGACTTTGCAGTAAATGCAACAGATGTTACATCTTGCTTGCCAAGTACTGTGCGTTTTGTAAATAATACCATTGGTGCTACATCATTCAATTGGGATTTTGGTGATGGTAATGTATTAACCACCACTAAAAATATCGATACCGTTACCCACGTGTACACAACAGCTGGTACGTTTATTACCAAGCTAACTGCTACTAATGGCTGTAGCGATACTATCGATTATGAGCAGATAAAGGCATATGCAAAACCTATTGTGAAGTTTACAGCTAGCCCACTAACGGCTTGCTTAGGTGATAGTGTTCGTTTTGTAAACCAAACTGATACAGCAACTGGTTATACATGGCGCTATGGTAATGGTGTTACATCATCACTTACAAGCCCTACCTATGTATACGGTGCGGTAGGTACTTATAATGCCAAGTTAATTGCTGTAAGACAATATCCTGCTATTACTTGTAGCGATAGTACTTCTACAACTATTAATGTGGTGGCTAAACTAAATGGCTCGTTTAAAGTGAGCGATAGCATAAGCACTTGCGTACCATTTAAAGTGGTATTTACCAATCTTAGTGTACCATCTCTATTAACCACATGGGATTATGGTGATGGCGTAAAAGACACAGGCGATTTGGTGCAACATACTTACACCACTAGCGGCACATTTACAGCAAAAATGACGGCAGTAAATGCAGGCGGCTGTACCTACGAAACCACTAAGAGTATTGTGGTGAAAGGCCCTACTGGTACATGGATTTATGATAAGGGTTTAATCTGCGCTAAGAAGTCTGTACAGTTTCAAGTGAATGCATTGAATGCAGATTCATTGCGCTTTAACTTTGGTGATGGTACAAGCTTAACTACCACAAGCCCTATTGTTAATCATACCTACACACAATCTGGTAACTACTTGCCTTCTGTGCAGTTATTATCTGGTGCATCTTGCTATGTTACATTACAAGGTGTAGATACTATTAAGATTGATAAAATAACCGCTGGCTTTACTACTGTTCAGCAAAAAACTTGTGGCAGCACCACAGTTGGTTTTGCTGATACAACACGTTCTTTCTATGGTGTACAAACATGGCAATGGAACTATGGTGATGGTACGCCTGTAGCCACTACACAAAATACCCAACACACATACACAGCTAATAATCGTTACCTGATACAACTTATTGCAGTTAGTAAAAGTGGTTGTAGCGACACAGCTACTTTACAGTTGCCAATTGTTATCAATAGCAAGCCAAACGCTACTATACAAGCAAATGCCATTAGCTGTGCTAATCAAAAAGTAAACTACTCAGCTACTATTACTTCAATTGATAGTGTTGTGCTACAACTATGGAAATTCTCAAATGGTGCAAGTAGTAGTGGTAGTTCAGCTTCTTATATTTATCCATCGCAGGGTAATTATTTAACAACCTTTATTATAAGTACAGTTAATGGTTGTTTCGATACTGCTTATAATTCAGTATCTGTTAATCCTAGCCCCAATGTATCAGCATCGCGTGATGTAACAATTTGCAAAGGCCAATCAACTAGTTTATTGGCTACTAGTAGCGGAAGTATTACTTGGTTACCAGCTACTAATATAAGCTGTACAAACTGTGCCAACCCTTCAGTGTACCCACTTACTACTACTGCTTATGTAGCAAGTTCTACCAATGCTTTTGGCTGTACTTCTACCGATACCGTGGTGGTTACCGTTATTCAACCATTTACCATTACTGTTTCGCCAAGCGATAGTATTTGTGTAGGTCAGTCTACTAAGTTGGGTGCTTCTGGTGCGTTCTCTTATACATGGTTACCAGCTACTGGTTTAAGTAATGCTGCTATTCAAAACCCTGTGGCTAGCCCATTGGTTACTACAACGTATCAAGTTACTGGTAAAGACCAATACAATTGCTTCACTGCTACTGCATCTGTAGTAATTGGTGTGGGTAATTATCCTGTGGTAAATCTTGGTCAAGATCAAGTATTAGCCGCTGGTTCTACTTATACATTTACACCGTCTGTTACCAATAATGGTCCTATTGCAAGTTGGTTATGGACGCCTTCTGCAAATTTAGATTGTACTACTTGCCCATCCGTTACGGCTAATGCTAAAAACAATGTTTGCTATACAGTTAAAGCCACCAATATTTATCATTGTGCAAGTACCGATACGGTGTGCATTAAAGTGTTTTGCGAAAACTCTCAAGTGTTTATACCAAATGCCTTTATGCCAGGTACTGGTACAGGTAAAAATGAAATATTAATTGTACGAGGCACTGGTATTAAACTGGTAAAAAGCTTTAGAATTTATAACAGATGGGGGCAAGTAGTTTTTGAGCGTAGCAATTTTATACCTAACGATAAACAATATGGTTGGAATGGTTTAATACAAGGGCAACCTGCTAATACGGATGTATACGTTTATACCTGCGAGGTAGTTTGTGAAAACGATACTCCATTTGTATACAAAGGCAATGTGGCAGTTTTAAGATAGTAAAAGCTAAATAATCCTATGGAAGATTGAAAAATAAGAAAAGATGTTAAAACACTTTATTTACAATCTTGCATTCATGTGTATCATAAATGTTGTCTTTAGTCAAGACCTTACGTTTACACAAATTTATGAAAACCCTTTATTACGCAATCCTGCATTAGCAGGGGTGTTTGAAGGTGATATACGGTTAGTGGGCACATTTAGAAATCAATGGCAAGCCATTACTGTGCCCTATAAAACCAATGCTTTTAGTGGGGAAGTAAAATTTCCCTTCGGTAGACATAATGATTGGATAACTGCAGGTGTACAGGTAACACAAGATGCTGCTGGCGATATTCAATTGAAACGTACACAATTGCTACCTGTCGTCAATTTTCATAAATCGTTAAGTGGCGATAATGATAATTATTTGTCAGTTGCGTTTATGGCTGGCCCTGTACAATCGCAATTTGATCCTACACAGATAAAAGTAGATGAACAGTTTCAAGGTGGCGTTTTTAATCCTAATACCTCTGCAAATGCTGTTTTCGCAAGTTCTGGCTTTACCTACTGGGATTTTAGTGCTGGCATTTCATATAGCAGCAGTTTTGGTAATGGCAATAAATACTATTTAGGTGCTGGTATGTTTCATATTAATAAGCCGTTAGTGGGCTTCTATACAAATAACGCCACGAGTGCCCTTAATAGAAAAATAGCCTTAAATGCAGGATTGTCTGTGCCAACGAATGATTATGGTAAGGTGGTATTTTATGGGGATTATTTTTCGCAAGGTGGTAGTCAACAATTTTTGGGTGGGCTAATGTATGGTACCGATTTAGTGCAAGGCATCGGCTACGATTCATACGAGAATATTACTTTATACGGCGGTGCATTTTTTCGTTGGAATGATGCCTTAATACCTGTTGTAAAATTAGATATGTATCAGTTTAGTATTGGTGTTAGTTATGATGCCAATGTATCGAAGTTGAAAACGGCCTCACAATCACAAGGTGGTTTTGAGTTTACCGCCACCTATCGAGCCAAATTTAGAAACCGCAGTAATGCTGGCGATAAAATGCGCTGTGTAAGTGGATTTTAATTAAGAATAAAGCGATAGTTAATTTTTAATGATATAATTACGAATAAAATCGTAATATCATTTAAAAAATCCACACATGAAAAAAATTATATTCTCTACTATTGTATGTATAGCAATGCTTGGTTGCAAGAAAGGCAGCGATGATTGTACCCTTAACAATAGTTCTATTTTGGGTTCTTATATTATGACAGGCTACACCTATCAGGCATCTACTACAAGCCCAGTGATAGATGAGTTTGCTACTTATCCTGCTTGCGCAAAAGACAATGTTATTACATTCAAAGCCAATGCTATTTACACATTTGATGAAGGGGTACTTACTTGCCCAAGTAGTGTTACAGGTGCTGGTACTTGGCGCATTAGTGGCAATACTTTAACCCTCGATTATGAATCGTACACCACCACTTTTAATTGCAAAACCCTAGTAATTAAAACAACTGGCAATACAGATATTGAAACGGCAACCTTAACTAAGCAATAGGGTAATAATGAACATCGGTAGCTAGCTGCCCCCGCAACTAAGTGGTACTTACCAAAGCTACCAAGCAGATAGTGATTATTTTAAACATAGTTATAGAAGTATAAGTAGATATAAAGATAAGTCAAGGATCTGAGATTAGAAGTATTGGTCATGCATTATAAAATTAGTAATTAATAATTTGAAATTAACTCCTCACAATTCACTATTGACTACAACTATTAATTACTAATTATTAATTTTTAATCTGCAACAATCCCTCACTATTGACCCTTCTATAGTCTATCGACGGTGGACTACTTTCTGCCTCCTTACCTTTCTGCCTTTCCCTTCTCACTACTACCTTCTCACCGCTACCCCCTAGCAACTCCCACTCAAGCCCTGCGCAAAACTTTTCTACACACTTTTAGCGTATCGCTTATTTTTGCGGCATTATATTAAACGAACCAAGCCAACTAGCGCTGAATGCGTTTAACAAACAATACGTAGAATGGATATAAATTTTAACCCCGATAAGCAGCACACGCTAAGCAGTTCTATCAGCATTAGCGGTACAGGCTTGCACACAGGTATTTTGGTAGATATGACGCTAAAGCCAGCTAATCCTGGCTTTGGTATACAGTTTCAACGTATTGACTTGCCAATGCAACCAATTATTAAGGCAGATTGCGACCTTGTTACCGATACTAGCCGTGGCACTACCCTACAAGTAGGCGATGCCAAGGTGAGCACTGTAGAACACGTACTAGCAGCGCTTGTGGGTATGGGTGTAGATAATGTATTAATAGAACTAAACGGCCCTGAAATACCTATCATGGATGGCAGTTCACAGCCATTTATAGAGCTAATAGCTAAAGGAGGCGTACTGGAGCAAGAAGCTGCAAAAGCGTGGTACAGCCTAGACGAAAACATATACCATTACGATGAAGGTAAGCGTGTAGAAATGGTGGCTTTGCCATCGGTAGATTACCAAATCACCACATTGATAGACTTTAATAGCCCCGTACTAGGTACACAGCACGCCGGCCTTAAAACCATGAAGGATTTTACCACAGAAATAGCACCGTGCCGCACCTTCTGCTTTTTACACGAGCTAGAAGCCTTACTAGACAACGACTTAATAAAAGGTGGTGATATTAACAACGCTATTGTGGTGGTAGATAAGCAAATTTCTGATGAAGAGATGAGCCGCCTTGCAAAAGTGTTTAAGCGAGATAAGATAGAAGTAAAAACTGAGGGCTACTTAAATAACCTTGAGTTACGCTTTCCTAACGAGCCTGCAAGACACAAGCTACTAGACGTGGTAGGCGACCTAGCACTGATAGGCTACCCTATAAAGGCTAGAATAATAGC
This sequence comes from Parasediminibacterium sp. HNIBRBA5674, assembly GCF_056745525.1. NCBI lineage: Bacteria > Pseudomonadati > Bacteroidota > Chitinophagia > Chitinophagales > Chitinophagaceae > Parasediminibacterium > Parasediminibacterium sp. HNIBRBA5674. Next base: position 15,447 of record NZ_JBQWIE010000026.1, read on the forward strand.
CAACCGCCCTGGGCATAGCACCAATGTAGAGTTTGCACGTAAGATAAAGCAGTACATACGTAAAAACAAGCAACTGAAAGATGTACCTGTTTATGACCCTACTTTGCCGCCTGTATTTAATTTAGAAAAGATAGAAAAAACCTTACCGCATAGGTATCCTTTTTTACTAGTAGATAAAATAACAGAACTTACAGACAAGCATATTATTGGTATTAAGAATGTTACATTTAACGAATGGTTTTTTCAAGGCCATTTTCCAAACAATCCGGTAATGCCGGGTGTACTACAAATAGAAGCGCTAGCACAAACTGGTGGTATATTGTGCATTAACTCTATGCCAGAAGGCACTTACGATACCTATTTTTTAAAAATAGATAATTGTAAGTTTAAGCAAAAGGTAGTACCGGGCGATACGATGATATTAAAAATGGAACTGGTAGCACCTATACGTAGAGGCATTTGCGAGATGCACGGCACCGTATATGTAAATGGCAAAGTAGCTACCGAGGCGCTGCTTGTGGCGCAGGTAGTAAAAAGAAACTAAATTTTGCGAAAGTTAATATTTACCTAAAACGATTGCTGTATCAGTTAGTTTTCAATTGAAAATAAACTGCTACCAAGTAAGTTAAGGCGGTAGATACAAATTTGATGCAGCTAAAAAACTAATTTTGGCATCTTTTTACTACTAAGCACCCAACATGGAAATAGTAGTAGACATACCAAAACCAAAAACAAAGCGGATGACACATCCCTACACGTATATAGACCCTAACGCTAGAGTAGCTTCTAACGTTAAAATAGATCCATTTACCGTCATTCATGGTGACGTAATTATTGGTGAAGGCACTTGGATAGGCAGCAACGTAACCATTATGGAAGGTACTCGTATTGGCAAAAACTGTCGTATATTTCCTGGTGCAGTAATTGGTGCTATACCACAAGATTTAAAGTTTAGCGGTGAAAAAACCACTGTAGAAATAGGCGATAACACCACTATTCGTGAATGTGTAACCATAAACCGTGGTACAGAAGATAGAGGTAAAACCAAAGTAGGTAGCAATTGCTTGATAATGGCTTATTGCCACGTAGCACACGATTGTATTATAGGTGATAACTGTATATTAAGCAATAGTGTACAGTGTGCGGGGCACGTAGTAATTGGTGATTGGACCATTATTGGTGGTGTGAGTGCGGTACATCAGTTTGTACATATTGGTCAGCATGTATTTGTGGCTGGCGGTAGCTTGGTAAGTAAAGATGTACCACCGTATATTAAAGCTGTACGCAATCCACTTAGCTATGGTGGTGTAAATAGTGTAGGTCTTAAACGTAGAGGTTTTGAGTTGTCTCAAATTAATCACATATTAGACATCTATCGTATTATATATAATAAGGGGCTTAATACTTCACAAGCCATTGATTTTATTGAGGAAGAGTTAACCGCTAGCGATGAACGTGATGAAATTGTTACTTTTATTCGTGAAAGCGGTAGAGGTATTATTCGTAGATTTGGTAAAAGTGGTGGGGAGGAGGAATAGAGAGCGGTTGACAGTCCACAGACGATAGACCATAGTAGTGGGACGAAGGCAAAGAGGTAGAAAGAATTAGTAATTGCCAATTAATAATTAGTAATAAAAAACAATTTGAAAAAGCCGTGTCATTTAATTGTGATGCGGCTTTTTGTTTGGCATAGTAACTTATACTAAAAATTTATACAATTGCTAACGTTTGTGTTTAAAAAACTAGCCCGATAAGTAATAGAAACTGTTTAGTTTTACCGCATGTCTATTCAGGTAAATCATCTTACAAAGATTTACGGTACACAAAAAGCTGTAAATGATATCTCCTTCTCGGTAAATAAAGGCGAAATAGTTGGGTTTTTAGGCCCTAATGGTGCTGGTAAAAGCACAACCATGAAAATGCTTACGGGCTACTTAGAACCTACAAATGGCAGCTTACAAATATGTGGCTTAGATGTATCGACCAACTTAATAGTTATTAAGAAAAAAATAGGCTATCTGCCTGAAGCGAATCCTTTGTACTTTGACATGTACGTGAAGGAATACTTGGCTTTTATAGGTGGTGTACATCAAGTTACTAATTTACAATTTGAAGTTAAAAGAGCCATAGAACTAACAGGATTAACACTAGAAAGTAAAAAGAAAATTGGTCAATTATCTAAAGGGTACAAACAACGTGTAGGCCTTGCTGCTGCTTTAATTCATAGCCCTGAAGTACTGATACTAGATGAACCTACAAGTGGCCTTGACCCCAACCAAATAATAGAAATACGCAACGTGATAAAGGCGCAAGGTGCTGACAAAACGGTATTGTTTTCGTCGCATATATTGCAAGAAGTAGAAGCTATTTGTGATAGAATCATTATCATTAACAAAGGTGAAATAGTAGCTGATGATGTATTAAGTAACCTAACAAATAGGCAAGCTAGCAATACCATCACACTAGAGTTACAAGAAACAGTAGCGCTAGATGTATTTGCCAATTTGCAACCAAAACAGTTAAGTGGTACAAAATGGGCATTTACAACTACTAATGCAGATGCAACAAGAAAACAATTGATGGAAATAGTATTACATCATCAACTAAATATGGTATCGCTGAATAATGATAGTTCTACCAACTTAGAGGATGTGTTTAGGAATTTAACGGCAAAAAAATAATGCTTACTTTTACGGCAACGATTGCACACGAGATATGATGCAAAGAGAACAGAACGTACAAGTGTGCGACGCAACGAAGCCTAATTGAAAAACAAATGCTGAGAACCAAATAAAAATAATTTAATACAACACAACAAAAAGCAACAAAAACTATGAGTTACATTATCGAAGTTCATGCACGTCAGATATTAGATAGCCGTGGTAACCCTACTGTAGAAGTAGATGTTACTACCGATGACGGTGCACTAGGCCGTGCAGCAGTACCAAGTGGTGCTAGTACTGGTATTCACGAAGCAGTAGAATTACGTGATAACGATAAAAGTGTGTACGTAGGTAAAGGCGTATTACAAGCAGTAAAAAATGTAAATGAAGTGATTGCAGAAGCTTTAACTGGCTTTGATGTAACACAACAAGCAGCTATTGATGCTGCCATGATAGAACTTGATGGCACTAGTAATAAAGGTAAATTAGGTGCAAATGCAATGCTTGCAGTAAGTATGGCTGTTGCTAAAGCTGCTGCTGAAGAAGCTGGTACACCTTTGTACCGCTACATTGGTGGTACTAATGCACGTACATTGCCTATTCCTATGATGAACATCTTAAACGGTGGTGCACATGCGGATAATAAAATTGACTTTCAAGAATTTATGGTAATGCCTGTAGGCGCCTCTTCTTTTAGCGAAGGTTTACGTTGGGGTGTTGAAATTTTCCACACATTAAAAGGTGTATTGAAGAAAAAAGGCTATAGCACTAACGTAGGTGATGAAGGTGGTTTTGCACCAAATATTCAAAGCAACGAAGAAGCGATAGAAACTGTACTAGAAGCTATTACTGCTGCTGGTTACAAACTAGGTAGCGAAGTAGCGATAGCTATGGATGCTGCTAATAGCGAGCTATGGAAAGCTGATAAAAACAAATACGTGTTTCACAAAAGCAGTGGTAAAGAGATGAGCAGCGATGAGCTAGTGAAATTCTGGGAAAGCTGGGTGAACCAATATCCTATCATTTCTATTGAAGATGGTATGGCTGAAGACGACTGGAACGGTTGGAAAGCTTTAACCCAAGCAGTTGGTAGCAAATGCCAATTAGTAGGTGACGATTTATTTGTAACCAATGTATTACGCTTACAAGAAGGTATAGATAAAGGTATTGCAAATGGCTTGCTAGTAAAAGTGAACCAAATTGGTACAGTTACTGAAACTATTAACGCTGTAACATTGGCACAACACAATGGCTACAACACTATTATGAGCCATAGAAGTGGTGAAACAGAAGATGTAACTATTGCAGACCTTGCTGTGGCATTGAACTGTGGTCAAATTAAAACTGGTTCGGCTAGCCGTACTGACCGTATAGCTAAATACAACCAATTAATTCGTATTGAGGAAGAACTAGGTAGTACTGGTATTTACCCAAGCGGAAAAATTAAGTTTGGTAAATAAACCGCTGAACAATAATAACCGCTGATTAATGATGATAGTGTGATATACCATGATATTCAATCATAACACATCATCGAATCATTTTTAATCAGCGGTTTCTTTTTCATAAATCATCATAGCTACATCATTCAATCATCGTTAATCAGCGGTTATTTATGAAGCAAATCATCCCAATAGTTACCAATAAATATTTACTAGCCATCGTATTTTTTGCGGTGTGGATGTGCTTTTTTGACCAACGCGATATATTCAATACCCTAGAGCAAAAACAAAAATTAAAGGCCTTAGAAGCTAAAAAGCACTATTACCAAACGGAAATAGAAAAAGCGAAACAAGACCTTGACAACCTACAAAACAGCCCTGCAGCCCTAGAAAAATTTGCTCGAGAGAAATACTTGATGAAGAAAGACGGTGAGGATATTTTCATTATAGAAGATACTGCCGCCACTAAAAAATCCTAACTATCACAATAAAACATTGTACTGCTCGTTTTTATAATATCCCGCCCCTACCGAAGCAGTTATTGTTTCACACAATCATGTTTATTTGACTATGCAAAAATTTTCACAGGAACAACTAATGCAGTACCTGTATGGGGAAGCCTCGCCAATACTTAAACTTGCCATAGATACTGCTATGAAAGAGGATGTTGATTTGCAAAAAGAAATCAAAACTTTGCAACGCACTATCAAGCAATTAGACAAGCTTGAACAACAATCGCCTAGCCAGAAATCTATTGACGCCATACTTAACTACGCCAAGCAAACTCAAAAAAAAAAGTAGTTTCGGCAATTTTGCCCATGTTTTAGTTTACTCGTATTAATGCATTTATCAACAAAGCGTTAATAAATGATGAATAGTGATGTTTGTATTGTATTATTATTCATCTTAGATTGAGTAAACTTTATTGCCCATGAGGGAAAATCCTTACCACGAAGACAGAGAAGAACTAGAAGCGCTTTTAAGGCAATACCAAAACCTTAAAACAGGACGTAGTCATGCCTTTATAGAGGAAGATGATTTTGACAGAATCATAGACCATTACGATGAGAAAGATGATTTTGCCGAAGCATTGATAGCTGCTGAATGTGGCCTAGAGCAATTTCCTTATTCATCGCACTTAATGATACGCAAGGCAGATGTGTTGCTAGCGCTACGCAAATACCACGAAGCACTTGAAACCCTTGAAAATGCTGAACTGTATGATAGTACAGACATCAACTTATTCATACTGAAAACCGATGTATACCTAGCTTTAGATCAGCAGGATAAAGCTGTAGAAATATTAGTAGCAGCCTTAGAACAATTTGAAGGTGAAGAGCGCTTAGAACTATTGTTTGAGCTTGCTGATGTGTACGATGACTACGAAGAATTTGACAAGGTATTTGACTGCCTAAAACTGATACTTGAAGAAGACCCAAACAATGAAGAAGCGCTTTATAAAATTTGCTTCTGGACCGACTTTACTGGCCGTAACGAAGAAGGCATACAGTTACACCAAAAAATAATAGACGAGTTTCCTTACAATGAAATTGCTTGGTTTAACCTAGCAGCCGCCTACCAAGGGCTTAAGCTGTACGAAAAAGCTGTAGATGCGTATCAATATGCCATAGTAATAGAAGAGAAATTTGACTACGCGTATCGTAATATGGGCGACGCTTATTTGCGCTTGCGCAAATACAAAGAAGCCATAGAAGCATTAGAGAAAGTACTTGAACTATCTCGCCCAGAAGATGTGATTTACGAAGCGATAGGCCACTGCTACCACCGCATGGGCAACTTTGCACAAGCACGTTTTAACTATAGAAAAGCCACACATTTAAACCCAGATGATAGCCGCCTGCAATACAAAGTAGCCGTTACTTACATGCTAGAAGAGCAATGGCAACAAGCTACTAAGCACTTAGAAAATGCCATGCGCATTCACCGTGCTGTGGCAGATTATAACCTAGCTATGGGCGAATGTATGATGCACTTAAACCGCATCAAAGAGGCCATACAGTACTTTGGTAATGTAGTGCGCAACAAACCTAAAAATCAAGCGGGTTGGGAAGCTTTAATACGCTGCCTTATAAAAGCCGACTACCTTGAAGAAGCCCTTGAACACTGCTTGCTAGCCATTACAGCAACTGTAAACAAGCCTATTTTTATTTTCTACTATAGTGCTACATTGTTTCAGCTAGGCAAAAGTAAAGAGGCATTGTTGCAGCTAGAAAAAGGCATGGAAATAGCACCTAAACACTTGAAAAAGTTTATAGAATTGAACCCATCTATTTTACAAAACAACCAAGTGGTAGAATTGGTAGCTAGGTATAAAAAAGGTAGGAAGCATTAGGGCATTTACTACAAATAGGAAGTATTTTTTGTAACCAGCAGTTGCAGTACTATGTAACATTTGTTGCGTCGCACACTGGAGCGCTTAGTACTTCATTGAGCTTTATTGAAGCGAAGGTTTTTTAACAGATAGCTTTTGTAGCTAGGCAACTAGAAACCATAGAAATGAAAAGGATTTTTATTTCCCCACTACTTCAGCAATCATAGCGGCTACTCTTTCGCCATCCATAGCAGCACTTACAATGCCGCCTGCATAGCCTGCACCTTCGCCACAAGGGTATAAATTGGCTATTTGTGGGTGCTGTAAGGTAGTGGCATCTCGTGGTATGCGTACCGGTGAAGAGGTTCTGCTTTCGGTAGCTACTACCACTGCCTCATTGGTATAATAGCCTTTCATTTTTTTGCTAAAAGCTTTAAAGCCTTCTTGCAATGTTTTATTAATAAATGGTGGCAATACATCAGCAATACTTACTGAACTAAGCCCGGGTAAATAACTATTATCTGGTAAAGAAGCTGAGACGGTATTGTTACAAAAGTCTACCATACGCTGTGCTGGTGCTACAAACTTGCCGCCACCAACAGTGTAGGCTTGTGCCTCTATTGCTTGTTGGAAATGCATTAACGTTAAAGGGGAAAAGTGAGATGTGAAATTGTTATGCGCTGATGATTTTTCACCTCTCACCTTTCTCGTTTCACTATCAAAATATTTTACTGCATCTTCTAATTCTACACTTACCACCATACCGCTATTGGCATACGGATTATTACGTTTACTGGGGCTCCAACCATTTACCACTAATTCATTAGGATTGGTAGCTGCTGGCGCAATAATACCACCTGGGCACATACAAAAACTAAACACCCCTCTACCATTTACTTGTTCTACCAAACTATAAGATGAAGGCGGCAATGCATCGCCTCTTGTAACGCAATGGTATTGTATGCTATCAATAATTTGTTGTGGATGTTCAATACGTACACCAAGTGCAAAAGGCTTGGCTTCTATAAGTATATTCTTTGTGTGTAGTAGCTCAAAAATATCTCTGGCTGAGTGACCTGTAGCTAGTATCACCGCATCTGAATGAAAGTTATTGCCAGCTTGCGTAGTAACGCCTTTAAGCACATTATTTTCAACAATAAAGTCGGTTACTTTTTGCTCAAATAAAAACTGCCCGCCGTGGCCTATAATGGCTTCACGCATAGCAGTGATAATTTGCGGCAGTTTATTGGTGCCAATATGTGGATGCGCCTCAAACAATATTTTTTCTTCGGCACCAAACTGTACAAATAGGTTTAAGATGCGGTTAATGTCGCCACGTTTATTGCTACGTGTGTACAATTTGCCATCGCTATAAGTACCTGCACCACCCTCGCCAAAACAGTAGTTGCTTTCTGGGTTTACAATACCTTCCTTATTAAGCGCAGCAAGGTCTCTACGTCTTGCACGTACATCTTTACCACGTTCGAGAATAATTGGCTGAATACCAAGTTCTATCAATTTAAGCGCAGCAAATAAACCCGCAGGGCCAGCACCAATTATGATTACTTTTTTATTGGCGTTAGCAACCTCTTTCAACTGAACAGTATTGATATTGCGCTGCGCAAATGGTTCATCAACGAAAGCATTAACGGTAACATTTATCCAAACTTGCTGCCTACTTCTTGCATCAATAGATTGCTTGAGTTTGTGAAAGCCAGTAACGCTATCACTTGGCTTACCTAGCGACTGAGCGATGTAATCTTTTATAACAGCATCATCTAAAGCTTCGGCAGGCTTTAGTTTTAGAGAGAGTTGTTGTATCACTGATTGAAATGATTGAAATGAACAAAATGATTAAAAAGAGACTGATTTAAAATTATTCGCAAATCATCATTGCATCATTCAAATCATTTAAATCAGTAGTTTAGAAGGGTAAATCATCAACACCATCATCGCCTGTAGGTGGTATATCGTTGTAATTAACTTCAGCAGCGGCACTTGCTTCTGGGCCACCTAGTTTTACAGCCTCAATACGCCATGCGTCTAAATTAGTAATGTAGTTATCTACACCACTTTTGTTCCATTTAGTGCCTTTAATGTTAAACTGCACTTTTATATCGTCACCAATATTGTATCTATCAAGCATGGCAGTTTTGTCTTGTACACTTTGAAATTTAACGTAGTTAGTAATTACTCTACCGCCAATATCTTCACTTTTCTCAATTACAAATTCTCGGGTTTTAAAGGTTTCGGTACGCTGCACGGTATCGTATTTCGCAATCAGTTTTCCCGTAATTTCATAACTCATGATGGATAAATTTTATGCAGCAAATGTAACGATTTGGCATTGAGGCTTGGCATCAAAAAAATAATTATCGGGTGTATAAAAATTGTATCTTCCATTTTCACAAGTTATTTTATGAAGTATCGGTTTGTTCATACATTTATTATCTCAATCGCTTGTACCTCAATCATTTGGTCGCAAAAATTAACGGTTAGTTATGGCAACTACCCTGTTAAAAGTAGCATTGTAGCAGATTCTTCAATTACCAAACTATTAGCCACTTACAAAGACAGCATTAATAAAACGATGAACACTGTGATTGGTTTTTCAACCGAAGGGCTTACCAAGAAGCAACCAGAAAGTGGCTTAGGTAACTTTATGACAGATGCCATGCGATTAATGGGCGAAAAACAATTTAAAAAACACGTGCATGCAGCCTTTATAAATTATGGTGGTGTGCGCTCTTATTTACCCAAAGGCGATATTACTGTGGGCAAAATGTTTGAGCTAATGCCATTTGAAAATGTAGTGGTGTTACAAGATGTTAAAGGCGATAGTTTACAAAGCTTTTTAAATGCTATTGCAGAAAGAAATGGCTGGCCAATAAGTGGCATCACTTTTGGCATAAAAGATAAAAAAGCAATCAATGTAATGGTAGAAGGTAAGCCTTTAGATACCACTGCTACTTATACCATTGCAAACTCTGATTATATAGCAAATGGTGGTGATGATATAAAAATGTTAAAACCTTTTCCACAAAAAAATATTGGCTACCTATTACGTGATGCCCTAATTGCTTATGCGCAATGGCTTACGGAAAAAGGACAATCAGTAGATGCAAAAACAGAAAAAAGAATTGTGTATGCCCGTTAATAGAAGACAATTTTTACAGCAATCTGCACTAGCAAGCGGTGCTATTATTGCATCGGTAAATGGTGTAACAGCAAATACACCAACTGCTGCCAAAGAAAGTGAAACCATTACCATTTTACACACCAATGATGTGCATAGCAGGCTTGAACCTTTTCCTATGGATGGCAGTAAAAACGCTGGTTTAGGTGGTGTGGCTACAAGGGCTGCTATTATTAACCAAATACGCTTAGAAACGGATAATGTACTACTGCTAGATGCAGGTGATATTTTTGAAGGCACGCCCTACTTTAATATTTATAAAGGCGAGCCAGAAATGAAAGCCATGAGCATGATGCAATACGATGCAGCCACTATGGGTAATCACGATTTTGCAGCAGGTATTGATAATTTTGCCAATCAACTACAACATGCCAATTTTCCTATACTGCTTTGCAACTACGATTTGAGCAACACAGCTATGGCTAGTAAACACTTGCCCTATACCATCATTGAGAAAAAAGGAATTAAAGTAGGTATAACAGGCGTAGGTATTGAGTTACAAGGTTTGGTACCAGAAAATTTATATGGCAATACCATTTACAAAGACCCTATAGAAAGTGTGAATACAACTACCAATATATTAAAGCAAGCAGGTTGCGATATGATTATTTGCCTATCGCATCTTGGCGATAAATATGACGATAATAAAGTGAGCGATGAATTACTTGCAAAAGGATGTTATGACCTTGATTTAATAATTGGCGGCCATACACATCGTTTTTTTAGCGAACCACGTAAGTACACGAATAGAAATGGGGGTGATACTTTGGTGAATCAGGTGGGTTGGGGCGGCTTAAGTTTGGGTAGATTGGACTATAAATTTGAGAGCCGAAAAAATAAAAAACTCTTGAAAGCCAATACTGTATTAATGGAGAGAAAAACAAGAGAATAAAAAATTTTTTTTTCAACATAAAGTATACATATTCGCAGCCCTGTATAACTTTTTTGCAGCGGAAAAGTTGCAAACACTTATGCACGATAACCTGAGAGAAAACCATCTTAACTAACTATATAAATTGATTAACTAACATGGCGAACATTGTTGCGAAAACCGCAGAAAGTGTATGGAGCAATTGCTTGAAGATTATCAAAGACATTGTGGAATGGCAGCACTTTAAAACGTGGTTTGAACCAATAACACCTGTAGAGATAAAAGGTAATGTATTGATGATTCAAGTACCAAGTCAGTTTTTTTATGAGTACCTTGAAGAGCATTATGTAAACCTTTTGGCTAAAACTTTAAAACGTGAATTAGGCAAGGATGCTCGCTTAGAATACCGCATTATGGTAGATAGTGGCAATGGCCGTAATGGTAGCATGGATATACCTGCAAGCAACCAAAAAACGTTTAGCCACAACGAAATGAATTTTCCATTGGTAATAGACAATCCAGTAAAAAATCCATTTGTAATACCTGGTTTAAAGAAAATGCAAATAGACCCGCAATTGAACCATAATTACACATTTGATAGTTATGTAGAAGGCGATAGCAACCGTGTGGCAAGACGTGCGGGCAAAACCGTAGCAGAGAAACCAGGTGCTAATTCATTTAACCCACTTGTAATTTATGGTGGTGTAGGTTTAGGTAAAACACACCTTGGTCAAGCAATAGGTAACGAGGTTAAAAGATTACATCCTAACAAGGTGGTATTGTACGTGAGCAGCGAGAAATTTATCAATCAATTTCAAGACCACAGCCGTAACAATGCTATCAACGATTTTATCCACTTTTATCAGTTGATAGATGTATTGATTATTGATGATGTACAATTTTTTGCTCGTGCTGAAAAAAGCCAAGATGCATTCTTTGCTATCTTCAATCACTTGCACCAAAGCGGCAAACAATTGGTACTAACAAGCGACAAGGCACCAAAAGATTTGGATGGCCTACAAGAGCGCTTATTAAGCCGTTTTCGCTGGGGTTTAAGTGCAGACATTCAATTGCCTGACTACGAAACAAGGATAGAGATATTAGAGCGCAAAATGAAGAATGATGGCCTTGACATGAGCAAGGAAGTGGTAAAATATGTTGCTTATAATATTAACACCAATGTACGTGAACTTGAAGGCGCTTTAATTTCACTATTAGCACAATCATCGCTTAATAGAAAAGAAATAGACCTTGAATTGGCGAAAAAAGTATTGCGCAATTTTGTTAAAACGAGCAGTAAAGAAATTACCATTGATGCCATCCAAAAGATGGTGTGCGAATACTTTGCAGTTAGCTATGATAAATTGCTACAAAAAACACGTAAACGTGAAATAGTACAAGCTCGTCAAATAACGATGTACTTGGCCAAAGCTTTTACCAAAAACTCACTTAAAACCATTGGTGAGCATTTTGGTGGTAGAGATCATACTACAGTCATTCACTCTTGTCAAACTGTAAAAGATTTGATGGATACTGATTCTATTTTCCGCGAAAATGTAATGGAACTAACACAAAAAGTACAACTTGCAGCAATGTAATATTTAAATAGTTGTTTAGAAAAGCTCAAAATCAGTCTAGGATTTTGAGCTTTTTTATTGCATTACCAAAAAACCATAGCCAGTCGACCATTCAGGCCGCAAATGTCAAAACAATCGCTTTAACGAGTTAGTTTGTGGTTTTTCTTAAGAAGATTGTGTATGGAAAATATATTTTCCAAAAACTCAAATTTTGTTTTGGCATTTAAAAATCAGCTCTCTATATTTGCAGCCCTTTCATACGAATGAGAGAAAGGAGGTGAGGTGGATGAGTGGCTGAAATCAGTAGTTTGCTAAACTGCCGTACGGGTTAAACTGTACCAAGGGTTCGAATCCCTTCCTCACCGCTGAGGTTTAGCAAAACCACAATCGGGAAGTAGCGCAGGCCGGTAGCGCACCTGGTTTGGGACCAGGGGGTCGCAGGTTCGAATCCTGTCTTCCCGACATCTAAAAGTCGTCTAATAATTAGACGACTTTTTTTATGGAGTAATTTAATAAAGAGGTGTGGGTGCTAAAATTGGCTGAAGTTTCCCCTACTACTTTTTATTAAAGTTGTGATTCACTTAAAATCTATAAATCATTTTTGCCTAGCATCTGAATCTTTTCTAAAAAGATGGCTTTGCTGTAAGAACTCAACAAGATGCGTTAAATACGCCTTACGAGTGTAAGAAACCCAAAGCACCCTACGGAAGCCATTGCTCGCCAACGAGCAATGGCTTCCGTAGGGCGAAAAGGAGCTTCCTTGTTGCGAACCATTGCTTCCATAGGGTGAAAAGAAGCTTCCATAGGGCGAGCAGTTGCAACCTCATGCCGCAATGCACTCACCATAGTTTGCGAGGTGGTAACCCTAGTGGTTATACTCGCTTTAAGCCCAATAAAGTTATAACCGATGCAGTGAGGTACTTCTCAAACTCAGTATAAATTCACAACAGGCGTTAAGTAGAAATACCGAACGCCTGTTACATCAATTATTTAAAACACAATGTCGTAGGTTTTTTCTTCGTCTTTACGTTTAATAGTAAGCTTGGTGGCATTGCCTTTTTTAAACTTACTAAGCGTTTGCATGTAGCTATTTACATCTACAAATTTGTAGTCGCCTAGTTGCAACAACACATCGCCTGCTTGCAGGCCAATGCGCTCGGCTAGCTTGCCTGGGCTTACGCCATCTATGCGAACACCTGTGCCACTGTAGCCATAATCTGGTATTACACCAAGGCTTACGCTAAAGCTTGCACGACCCATTTGTGGCTCGGTGGTTTTGGTAAATGTTAGCTTGCCTTTAGCATCGGTGGTTTGTATTAAGCGATATATGTATTGCACTATTTGACGCTCACCATCGTAGTTAATTTTGTCCCAATCATCGGTGGCTTTGTGATAGTCTGGATGGCTACCTGTGAAGAAGAATAACACAGGCATATTTGCACGGTAAAAACTTGCATGATCGCTAGGGCCGCTACCAGTGCTATCGAATTTAAGTACCAAAGTTTTATTGGTAGTGGTTTCAAAAACATTGCCCCATACAGGTGAAGTGCCATAACCACCAACGGTAAGCTTGTGAGCAGTATCGTAACGGCCTACCATATCCATATTAATCATATAGTTGGCAGTGATATTGGTGGTGGGATGTTCTAGCCAATACTTGCTGCCAAATAAGCCTAATTCTTCGCCACTAAAATGCAGAATTAAGTAGTTATTGTTTTTAGGTGATGATTGGTGCAATTGCTTAGCTAGCTCTATTAAAGCGGCTGTACCACTTGCATTATCATCTGCACCATTATGAATAACGTGACCAGTATCTAAGGCATTTTTATCTTCATTATAACCAAGATGGTCGTAATGCGCACCAAGAATAACGGTGGTAGTAGCATTGTTGTTTATAAAAGCAGCTACGTTGTGTGCAGTTCGTATTTTCTCGCTCATGCTTACGGTAGCAGCAATACTTTGAGTTGCTGAATGATCTGCAAAAGCTTTGGCCAAACCATCTTTGGTAATATAAATAACAGGAATTTTGGCAGCGGCAGATTTATCGTTTTTATTAAACTGAATATTATCTACAGCAGATGAACTGTTATAAATAAATAAGGCTGTAGCGCCTTTTGCAGCGGCTTTGTTGGCATCTTTTTTAATGGCTTCGTCTATATCGTAATGAGGATTGCCTGCATTGTCTTCTAGCCATTCTTTTACATCTCTAAACCAAGGATTACCGGCCTCGTTAAGTGATAAAGCAGCAGAACCTTTAATGCTAGTAATAGCGCTGTAGCTTAAAGGAAAGAAATCTTTTAGAACAGTGAGGCTTTTATTATTAACCACCAATTTGGTAGTAGCATCTATTTGCCTGCCTTCGTTAATGGTAAATTCTTGTATGTAGCCATTTGTGCCTTTTGGCTCTAAACCCGCCTGTTGATATTGATTGATAATGTATTGCATCGCTAATTTTTCGCCTTCCGTACCTGTTCTGCGGCCTTCTAGTTTATCGTCAGCTAAATATTGAACATGCGCTTGTAGGTTGCTAATTAAAGTTTCGTTGGCTTTTTGCTCAGCAGCAATAGCCATTTTTAATTGCTTCTTTTTGCTTTGTGCGCTAGCAAGCATTGGCAAAAGGCAGACAACAATAACAATGTGCTTCATATAGTTTGATTGTGCTGCAAAGTAATAATAGCAACATGATGTATGGCTTAATTATTTGGTAATTATTTATACTAATCGCTACAAAAGGGCTTTGTAGCGATATTTTTTTCTGTAAAATACCTTTTTTAGTGTCCATTTGAATTTAAAAATAGTTTACTATGAGTGACGTTTTGAAGATTTTAGAAAAAATCTCAAAATTTTTTTAAAATTTTTTTTCGAAGCTAAAGTGTTGATAATCAATAAATATAGTTCTATGCTAAAGCACATTACTAAAAAATAACTGGTACTTTGTTTTGCATAGTACCAAATAAGTCACATCTTTGTGTTGTCAATGTAAAGACGCATTGCAATGCGTCTCAACGAGAAACATTAATTAAAAGACTTTAAAAATAATAGTTATGAAAACGCAAACAAACTTCTTAACTCAGTTAAATGCAAACGAATTAAATAATTTAACTGCTGAAGTAAAAGAAACACTTGCTACTAATGTAGATAGCAACAAAAGCACTTTAAAAGCTATTGACTTTTGGAATTTGCATCGCATTCAAAAATCAAGAACTTGTGGTAGATTTCCTGGTATCTCTGTAAGATAATTGATGGCAACACAGATGACAGGGATTTGAATCGATAAAACGGATTCTTTTCGCTGTAACGGTAAATCACCATCATAATAATTAATCGGTAGAGACGCATCGCGATGCGTCTCTACCACAACCAATAAAACTCCAAAAAATGGATATCCAAAACACTCAAAGTCAAATGCGAAAAGGCGTTCTGGAGTTTTGCATTTTATCAGTGATTCGCCAGGGTGAGGTTTACCCAAGTGACATTGTAGATAAAATGAAAGCTGCCAACCTGAACATTTTCGAGGGTACACTTTACCCATTGCTTACAAGGCTTAAAAATGCTGAATACTTAACTTACCGCTGGGTAGAAAGTAATAGCGGCCCGCCACGTAAGTACTTTGTAATGACAGAAAAAGGATTGGCCTTTTATGCAGAACTAGAAAAAACTTGGAAGGAACTAGCAGATGCGGTGCAATTACTGACACAGCCTGCTACACCTGCTGAAGATAACAACCAACAACTTTAACCAACTAACCACGCACAATCATGAAAAAGGTAATCAATATAAATTTTCAAGGTAGGGTAGTTCCTATTGAAGAAACAGCTTACGATATTTTAAAACAATATGTAGAAGCTTTAAGACGCTTTTTTGCCAATGAAGAAGGTAAAGAAGAGATTATAAACGATATAGAAAGCAGAATTGCTGAATTATTTGCCGAAACGCTTAAAAAAGGTAGCACTTGCATTACAGATGTTGATGTAAACAACATTATTGCTAGCATGGGCCGCCCTGAAGATTTTGAAAGCGAGGAAGAAAACGTAAAAAGTCAGCTTGGTGGTGAGCAAAAGAAACAAGAACAAAGCTATCAGCAAACTACCAACCAACAAAGCTTTAACAACGGCGAACCACGCAAGTTGTACAGAGACGAAAACCATAAAGTATTTGGTGGTGTATGTAGCGGTATTGCCAATTATTTTGGTATAGATCGTATCATTATACGTATACTAGCTGTTATATTTTTTGGTGTATTGTTAATTCCCTACCTAGTAGTATGGATAGCTGTACCAAGTAGCGCTACACAAGTAATAGGTAGTACACGTAAGCGCTTGTTTAGAGATATGGACGATAAAATATTAGCTGGTGTGTGTAGTGGTTTGGGGCATTATTTTGGGGTAAAAGCTTGGATAGTAAGATTGATATTTTTATTGCCATTCTTATCTTTTGTAGCAAGATGGGGTCATTGGGGCTTCTTTGGTTTTCCTGACTTTGTACGCTTCACTTTTAGCCCTGGCGCAACTATCATTTACATAATACTTTGGTTAATATTACCTGAAGCTGTAACTGCTGCTGATAAGCTAGAAATGAAAGGGCAGCCAGTAGACTTAAACAGCATTAAACAAACCATACAAACAGATATGGAAGGCTTTGGTGGTCGTGCCAAAAAATTTGGTGAGGAAATTAAAGAAAGAGCTGAAGAAATAGGTAAAGAGTTTGGCCCAAAGGCGCAACAATTTGGCAACGAAGCGGCTTATGCAGCACGTAGAAGTAGTAGAGGCTTGGGTGGTTTTATAGCCCTAATCGCTAAAATATTTGCTTACTTCATTTTGGGTTGCGTATTGTTTAGCATTGTAGCAACCTTGTTTGGTATAGGTGTAGCTTGCTTTGGTTTATTGCCTTTAAAAAGCTTTATTATTCATGATGGCTGGCAAGATGTATTTGCTTGGGGTACTTTACTATTGTTCATTTGGGTACCTGTAATAGGTATTATTACTTGGATAATAAGAAAGCTGATAAAAGCAAAACGTAACAGTGCTTTACTACGTGGTACGTTCATCGCTTTAAACGTATTAGGTTGGGTTTGTTTTATCTCTTTATTAGCATCTATTAGTAGAGATTTTAAATACACAAGTACAGCTAATGAAGAAGTAGTAAAACTATTTAACGCCAAAGTAGATAAGCTAGAAGTGAGTTTGAGTGGTTATAGCAAATACTACAAAAACCGCAAACATTGGTTAGAAATTGAACCATTTAATGGCATAGTAGATGACACTGCTTATGTGCCAAACACTCGCATCAAATTAATTCGTTCAACTACTGATAGTTTTCAAGTAACAGTAACACGCTTAAGCCAAGGTAGAAGTAAAAGCCAAGCCAATGAATTGGCAGAAAAAATTACCTATAGCATAGAGCAGAAAGACAGCATACTATCATTATACAAAGGCATACCAATAAACAATACAGATAAGTTTAGAAACCAACGTGTATTAATTACTATTGCTGTACCTGTAGGTAAAAGAATATTAATTGATGATAAGATTGGTTGGATGCACGATGTTCATGTAGGCTTTAATAACGATGATAACTGGACCAGAGATTTTTACGGGGAAGAAGATTTTTACTGGGAAACAGGTGTAGAGTACATTATGACCGATAAGGGTTTAAAACGCTTAAGCAGTGGTAAATACACTTATAATAGTGATGAGGATGACGACGATGATAAAAGCCCAGAAGAGCTAAAACGTGAACTAGACGAGAAGCAACGTGAAATAGATGAGCAAAGAAGACAGCTAGATAAAGATGTGCAGGACAAATTGAAAAAGATAGAAGACGATAAACGTAAACTAGAAAAAACAATAGATAGCACTAAAGGTTATCGCTACCAAAAAACTGCATCATTAGCTAAACCAAATGCAATAGCTACTGAAGTTAATGAAGAAGCAATGATTAGCGATGATAACATGCGTCCATCTATGCTAAACAGCTTTAGAATTGCGGGTTAAAAAAAGTAAATGATGATTGGAATGATTTAAATGATTACGCTGAGAATACTGTTACAAGCAATCATTTCATTCATTAAAATCATTATTAATCATAGATATAAAGACGGTTAAAGTGGGGAAGTCTCATGGCCTTGGATGTAGTCTTACAACCGAGGCCTTCCCTTTTTAATACCCTACTAAATTGTATAGCTTACGTACATAATAAAATGATTGCACACATTTACTGGCATGATTTTTAAGAGTACTTGTGTAAACAGTGATTTATGAAACAGATTTTAGTAGGCGTAGTAACGCTATTTTTATTAGCAACTACCAACACCGCATTTGCACAAGCAAGATTAATAGTAGACAATGCTGAAAAGCCAGCAGTAGCCACACAAATTCAAGGCAATAAAGATGATATTAAAGATGCCCTAGACAATTATTTTGAGAAACTTGGCAGTAACTTAAAAAAATCGAGTGGTTTGTATGTAGCCAAAAATGTATCAATACCGCAATTGTCTACTGAAAAGCTAGATGTGTACATTAAGGTAGACCAACTTGGTAAAGACAAAAATAACCTTAGCGATGTAGTAATGGCTGTAAAACCTACAAGCGATGTATTTGCAGGCGATTCATCGCACAGAGAAATTTTTGTATTGCTACCAGCTTACTTACAAAGTTTTGATGCTATTGTAAAAGATTTTGTAAAACAGCGCACAATTGATGACTTGAACAAAGAAGCCGACAAAGCAACTAGAGAAAAAGAAAAACTAGAAAAGCGTGCCGCTAAAAAAGAGAAAGAAGCCAAGAAATTAACTAAGGAGGCAAAAGAGGTGAATTAAGCGCAAAACGAGTGAAAATCACCCTTTATCGAATGAAAATACATGGTTAATGACTAAAAAACAGTGGCACGTTCCTTTCATTATGCAACAACCACTAAAAAATAGGCATGAACGGCTAAAAAACATTGGATAACGGCTAAAAAGAGAAGAGAACCACTGATATCAGTGGTTCTCTTCTCTTTTGTATAAAGTAATACCAGTTTTTTTGAAAATTATCTAATTATTTGGCACTATCGGTATTGTTAGCTTTTTTGCCAAGTCTAATATAACGTTCCTTTAAATCGTCATAAATAGGTGTTGCAGCTGCCACGCCACTATTGTGGGCTTGCTGCACACTTTTGTAAAAATCATTAATAGCATCTAGTGCTTCGGCGCCTGCTTCTATTCTATAATCGGCTACTTGCGCCGCCACCTGTGCTAGTAATGTATCTAAAGGGCGCAGTACATTAAAGTAAGTAAAATCTTTATCTGCTTCTGCAATATTTACCCAAGTAGGTACAAAACCACCATTACTTTTAGCATATTCTAAGCCCTTTGTTACATAAGGTTCGCTCTTTTGCCCAAGCTTGGCAAGCCCCGCCACATCTTCACTAGTTAGTGTATTTACCATATAAGGCGCTATCAGTGTCTGCACTTCTTTAATTTTCGCAACCGCTTCGTCTATTACAGTTGCAGGAATTACTGTTGAAATTCTGTTTGGAATAGCCATGATTTTTTGTTTTTTGATTTTAATGTAATGCTAATTTACAATGCTAAAATAAAACACAGTTTTCAAATAAAAACCTGCGAAATTTCGCAGGTTTTACTCGTTACAAATCCATTTCAAAAGCCCCTCTCTCTGCTACCACATGATATTGTAAACCCAAGCTATCGGCATCTTTTTTCCAGTATTTTATTTTCCAAGCAGGGTTGCTGGCATCAAATACATATTGCTTGCAGTTAAATAGCTGCGCTAGTTTAGAGAAATACATTTTAGGATTGTGTGATAATATCACCACATCAGCGGTAATTTTTTGGGGCACGTACAAATGCTTAGGCAAGGGTTTATCTATAATGATAATTGTTTTGCCATTGGCAGTGATAATGTTGTTTATAGTACTAGTTGCACTTAAGCTATGGGCTTCTGAAATGCGGTGCAATGTTCTTGATGGTTGCAAATGAAAGTTGCGTAAAAAACCATCTTGCTGCAAGGCAGTATCGCCTATAAATTGATAATTACGCCCATCAATTACATCTATAGCGGTGTGCTGTGGTACGTTGTACACTACTAGTTTGTGTTGCTGAAGTTTACCCATAAAATCCCAATAGCGCCAACCAAAAAATACAGAAGTAAAACACAAGCAAGCTAATAAGGCTTTTGATGAATGCTGTAGTAGCCAAACCGCTGCTGCTATAATACTTGCATACAACAGGACTACTTGTGGCAAGTGTATTTGCAAGCCGTTCCACACGGAAAAAGGCAATGTATCTACACGCACAATAAAATCGTTCATCCACGCTAATAGATGTTCAGTAAGCCAAGCAATACATTTTGCCATAGGCGCAAACCAAGTAGTTAATAGCAATGCCAGTTCTGCATATAATATTAACCCAGAAACTGGCACAGCTACCAAATTAGTAATAAAAAATAGTGTAGGCAGTTGGTGAAAATGATACACAATAATTGGTATGGTAAGTATTTGTGCTGATAGTGTAACGGCATTTAAAGCCCAAAACCATTTCAATAATTTGTTTTTAAAATATAGCCATTGCAAAATGTATTTGTAAAATATAATAATGCTTAGTACAGCACTATAACTTAGTTGAAAACCAACATCCCAAAGGCTATAAGGATTAATGACTAAAATAACAAAAGCTGATAGCGCCAAAGTGTTGTAAATATTACTACGCTTACCCATAGCATCGCCAAGTACAATGCAGGTAAACATAATTGCGCTACGCAAAATAGAAGGTGCAGCACCAGCAATTAATGTAAATAGCCAAAGCACTAAAATAATGGCAATGGGTTTAATAATTCTTGTAGCGTGGTATTGCTTAAACCAACCAAAAAACAGATTGAGCATGCCGTAAATCATACCCAAATGCAAGCCACTAATGGCTATAATATGCACCACACCAGTATTGCTGTACGATTGTACCAAATCTCTATCCAAATCGTCTCTATAGCCTATTAATAAAGCCTCTGCAACCGCCAATTCATTAGCCGTATGAATATAGGTTTTAAGTGTTGCTAGCACACTATTTCTAATGCTAAAAAGCCATTGCGAAAGCCATTTTACATTGGTAGTTGCTAATACTTGGTATTGCCTATCGCTAATAAATGCTTGGTAATAAATATGCTGAAAATTGCAATAGGCTTGATAGTTAAAACCGCCAGGATTACCCAAATTATTGATAGGCGATAGTGCCTTGGTAATTACTATTTGGCTACCGTATTTTAAAGCAAGCGCAGTACTATCTTTTTTAAAATACAATAAGGCATTGCCACTTACAGGCTGCCAACTTTTATTGCGATACACGGCATTAATACTTACTAATGCCTTATACGATTTTGACTTATTTACCAGCGGTGCTTGAATAGTAACAATAATGGGCTGTTGCTGATAAAGCTTTACCACGTTATTAGTAGCCGTACTACCATCGTAGCAATAAGTGGTTAAAGCACCCACGCCTATAAATAAGGCATTAATAGCAACAGTTTTTAGCCATTGTAATGCATATTTAAAATGCATTGGCAGCATTGCAAAAACTACAAAAAGCAGAATAGCACTACCAATAATACTTAAAATGACTAATAAAGATGAGACTGTAAAATGCCTAAGAAAAACTCCAGCAATAAAAGGTAATAGCAGCTTAAGCATCGGTATCCTTTTTACTAAGGATGTACCATGTGTTATCATATTTGTTGCGATATAACGTTAAACAATAACGGCTGTGTACCTACGTTTAACAAACTTGTGTAGCTGCAAGTTACAACTATTACATTAAACAAAAACCCCTTTGGTTTTAGCCTAAAGGGGTTTTTCAAATAGAGTAAGCGATCTCGGGGATATTGGATTTTAAAAACGATGCTTACGAACGAGTACAAATATGTTCTATCCTCACAAGACTTCAAAAAAAAATGGTTTTTTTCTTTTACGGTATTTTTTGCGTGAAAATGTGCAGTTTTTGCTGCGGGTTTTACGCAGTTTTTGTACCGTATATCTACGGTATTTTTTGCGCGTTTATACGGTATTTTTTACCGTATAAATATCCTTGTATTTTGAAAATCATATCAAATATAAATAAATGTTATTGATTATCAACACTTTTTTCATTTGCGAAGCAAATGAATATGATAAAAATTGTAACAAGTTTACAGCATAATAAAAAATTATACACCAAAAAAATACAAAAACTATGTTAACAATTGAAAAAAAATCCCTAAAGGTTGGCAAATTCGTATCAACTGAACATGTAGACAATGTTATTAGAAATTATAAGCAAGAGAGATGGATCCAAAATAGTGAGCGCCTAGGCAAAGAAGATAGTTTAAGTGCGTGGTGGAGCATTGAGGAATTAGAAAATTTTTTAGAAACTGCTAAAACACATGGTGCTGATGGTGTGAAATTTTATTTTGGTGCTTACGCAAAAGATTACGCTGAAAAGCCAGAATATGCAGGGTTACAAACACTAGCTATGGTAGCAACTAAGCAAAAAGAAGGGGCTTACGGTACTACTGTAAATAAAGATGTGTATGTAAATGGTAAAAATGGTAAAAATGGTAGTAATATTCTTGGATATAATGCAGCACAACTATGCCCACCATACTGTGGCAAAAAAGGTTTGACTGATGATTCTGAAGAAATCGGTATCTCAATAATAGACAGAGGTGATGCAGGTATGTTAATAATCTAGTCTTACGAACGACTTGGATATAAGCCCCCTAAATTAAAGGGGGCTTTTTGTTTGTTGGATGCTTTTAACTTTGTATCATCATGGGTTTTCAGTTGCGTATATATTTGGTAGTTGTATCAATAAGCTTTTTGTTAAGCTTACTTTTATTTTTCAAAAAATCAACCCCTTTATATCTGAAAGGGTTTACTCCTTTTTTGTTTTTAAGCCTTGCGGTGGAAGGCTTAGCTGGATGGCTTATTAAGAATGACCTATCTACCACAATTACCTACAATATATCTACAACAATAGAGATTACCTTTTATTTATGGATTTTGCGTAGTATCGTAAAAGGGAATAGGTTTAAAAATTCACTGGTAATTTTAACAATAGCTTACCCAGTTTTATCATTTGCAGACATAATTTTTATTCAGGGAAAAGATGATTTTCATTCTATCGGTTACGCTTTAGGCTGTTTGTTAATTGTATTTTTTACAATTCTTTATTTTTATCAATTATTTTCAAGTACAAAAGCATTAACTCTTACAAAAGAGCCAGATTTTTGGCTATGTACAGCACTATTACTTTTTTACAGTGTAACATTTCCAATGTTTGTTTTTGTTAACTTAATGAAAGATTTCCCAGCAATTTTAGCAAATAATATTCAGTACATCCTTCTCATTCTAAATGTTTTTCTATATTTACTGTTCAGTATTGCGTTTTTATGCACGATAAAAATCAAGAAATCCTAATCATTATTATTATTGGCGGTATTATCGCCCTGTTATTCGTAGGTTTTATTATTACTACCTTGTTTTTATACCAGCGTAGGCAGCATAAACAAGAAAAAGAATTATCAAGGTTACGTGAAGAGTTTAACCAAGAATTACTAAGTAGCCAGATTGAAATTCAAGAAAATACAATGCGCTTAATAGGCGAAGAATTGCACGATAATGTGAAGCAGCAATTGGTATTTGTAAGCAGATCGTTAAGCACAATGGCTTACACAAGCTCGTCTGATGAGGATAAAGAAGTACTAAGCACAACGGGCAGTTTTATTGATAAAGCCATCAGTGATATACAGCATTTATCTAACACATTACATACCGACCGAATTGCAGAAGAAGGTTTAATACCCACTATTAAGGCAGAAGTTGCCAATATCAATCGCCTTGGTTTTTTAACTGTGAATTACGAAAGTGACTTATACTACAACTATTTTGATGGGCAAACAACCATTTTCTTGTACAGAATGTTGCAAGAGAGCTTGCAAAATATATTAAAACATGCGCAGGCCACTCATGTAAATATCAAAGTGTATTGTAGCGATGAACATACTTTTGAAATAGAAATACAAGATAACGGTAAAGGCTTTAACTTAGCAGAAGAAAAAGAGCGAAAAGGTAAAAGTGGTGGTGTAGGTGTAAAAAGTATGCTAAACCGAGCTAACCTGATTGGCGCTAAGATAAATATAGATAGCGCTATTGGAAAAGGCACTACCGTAAAAATTACCATTCCCATACCTAACGAAGACACACTTATAAACGATTAGCATGGCAGTATCTACCATCAATAAAAATAATATTAAAGTTGCCCTTGTTGACGATCATATACTGATACGAAGTTCTTTATCTAAACTAGTTGCCTCTTATCCTAATTGTAGTGTATTATTTGAAGCCGATAATGGTCGTCATTGCATTGATTTTTTAGAAAAACATTTATTGCCCGATGTACTATTGCTTGATATAAGTATGCCCGTAATGGATGGCTTTGAAACCGCTGTATATGTATCTAAACATTTTCCTTTGGTGCGAATACTTACTTTAACCATGCTTACAGATGAGCGAAGCATTGTAAAAATGTTTAAAAATGGCGCAAGAGGTTATTTATCTAAAAATGTATCGCCACAAGAACTGCATATTGCCATTAATACCATGGCTGAGAAAAATATGTACATGCCCGAAGACATTTCTAGCAAATTAGTTACAGGTCTACAACACGATTTATCTGAAATTGTACCAGTATCGGCATTAACCGATAAAGAAAAAGAATTTTTAGCCTTAATTCCTACCGATTTTAACTACGTAGAAATAGCTAAAAAAATGAGCTTAAGCCCACGTACAGTAGATGATTACAGAGAAAAACTGTTTAAAAAGCTACAAGTAAATAGCCGCATGGGCTTAGCTATTTATGCTATTCGCAACGATTTGTTTTAAAGCATTCACTTCAATAACACTTTTATAATTATTTACCAAAGGCTAAAGCACCGCTTTAGCCTTTGGTTTGTTCATAAATAAAAAGTAGATAACAATAAAACCACTTAGTACGGCTATGCCCGTAGCAGCAGTTTGCCAGTCTTTTATAGCTATGCTTACGCCTACAAACAAATAAGTACCCATGAAAATAAGCGGTAGCAATGGATATAATTTCATTTTATAAATACCTGCACCGTCTAAGTGTTTTGTATCTTTTCGTAGCTTAAAAATGGTAGCACTAGATGCTATCATACCAAAACAATCTAGAAAAATAGTAAAATTGAGTATCTTCTCAAATGTTTGGGCATAGAAAAGTATGATGATGCACATAGCAGCAAATACGGTTAAAGAAGCAGTTAATACTTCGTTTTTACCACTTTGTTTAGAGAATATTTTGGGCAACACACCTTCAGTACTCATGGCATACATCACCCTTGGGTTACTCATTAGCAAGGCATTTACATAGGCCAATACACCAAAGAACAAGAAGAATGAGAAGATATCAGCACCACGTGCGCCAAACACTTTATTAATAACCACGTAGGCTATTTCACGCTCGTTTTTCATGTTGTTAAAACCTATGATGGTGTAATAACTAAAATTAACTAGTAAATACAACGCTATGATAATACCGATACCTATAAAAATACCTTTAGGAATATTGGATGCAGGTTTATCTACTTCGTTACCAAAGTTGATGGTTTGTTGATAGCCACCATAAGTAAATGACACGGCAATAAGGCTTATACCAAGGCTTTGTATCCAACTCATATTGGTAGTAGTGACTGTGGTTGCGACTTGTGTTATTGCCTCAGTTTGTATTGCATAGTGTTGCGGTAAGAATAAGGCGCTGATAAGCACCACTATCATGCCCATTTTTATCAGCATAAGTATGTTTTGCGCCTTACTACTCATTCGTAAACCCATTAAGTTGATGCCATAAAATACAAAGATGGCAGCGCAACTAATGAGGGCTTTGTGTATATCTGTCCATTGAATTTGAGGAAATAGTTTGGTGATATAGCCGCTACCAATTAATGCTACACCGCTTAAGCTTGCAGCGTTAGATATTAGTATGATACAATTGATACCAAAGGCAATACTTGGATGGTAAGCATAAGAAAACACCTTGTAATAACCACCGGTAACAGGGTATCGGCTGCCTATTTCTGCATAGGTAAGAGCGCCACAAAGGGCAACAAGGCCACCAATAATCCAAGCTGCAAAGTATACAGAAGGTGCAATTGCATATTCGGCAGAGGTAGCTGCGGTACGAAATATGCCCATGCCTATTACCACACCTACTACTATCATTGTAAAAGAAAACAAGTTGAGTTTTTGCTTCATAATGCAGTTGCCTACGCCTGGCTGTTTGATGAACTTTGAAAGTAGGGATTTTAATGAGAGAATGTACGATAATTGGTAAAAAAGATGTTTAACGGTACTGCTTGATACGGCCTTGAGTGGGAGTTAGGTGGGGGGTTGCTACCTAGAATGAGGTGAATTGTACGCAAAGATTATTGAATAGAATGAGTACTGTAATGATGTAATTGAGAATGCAAAAAATGCAGTATACAAAACTCAAAACTGCAATGAATACATGAGCGAGACTACTATTTTGCAAGCTGCATATACAAACAGGCAAATGCTTATTGTACTGATTTCTTATAACCTGTAGCCAAAGCAACAATCACAAATAAAGCAGTAGTAAAAAGAATGATAAAGTTGGTCATGATGTTAGCTTTTGGTATCTAACAAATATCTAACAATATGCTGGGGCACATATTACACGCTAAGCCCAAATTGTTACAAGTATCACATGTTACAATACAAAGCACTATTATAACCTGTAATAAATTACTAAGAGCCTGTTTATAATTAGAATTATAAACTACCATTGTTTTCTTCTTGCCACAAATGGAACTAATCTGCACGAATTATTTGTACTTTAGGGTAAATGTAAGTATGGCTAAGGCTAAAAACTTTCAAGTGTACTTTTTCTTTTTTGTTTAAGTTTTTTAAAATAAGTGGGTGATAGGCCTGTTACTTTTTTAAATTGATTAGATAGGTGTGCCACGCTGCTGTAGTTAAGCTTGTACGATATTTCTGTAAGGTTCAGTTCATCATACAGTAATAGTTCTTTTACCCGTTCTATTTTATGAATAATGATGAACTGCTGAATAGTGATACCTTTTACTTCAGAAAAAATATTAGATAAATAGGTATAGTCGTGGTTAAGTTTTTGGCTGATATAGTCTGAGTAATTGGTTGTTGGTAACTCGTCTGAGTAATGAATCATCTCGATGATGACATTTTTAATTTTGTCTATTAGTATTGCACGTTTATCGTTCAGTAATTCTAAGCCCGATTTTAGTAGATTAATACCAAGCTGTACACGTTGTTCCTCTGTAATATCTTGCAGCATTTCTACTGTACCTAGCTCAATAACAACATATGGTAGGCCCAATTTTAGCAATTCTTCTTTCACCATCATTTTACAGCGAAGACTAACCATGTATTTAATGTATAGCTTCATATTACACCATTGGTTAGTGCAATGTAGTTGGTTATTAATTGGTAATGGTATTTAGTTTTTTAGTGAGTGTTTGAATGAGTTAGAGCGTCATTTAAAAACAAAAGAACTACCGACTTTGCTAAACGGTTTTCTATTAAATCGTACACCTTATTCGCTTTACCAGAATTTAGCATTTTAGTATATCGCATTTTCAGTTCATGGCATTGTTCCGCATTTGGCATTAAAAAAATTTCAAAAAAACACCTCTCACTTTTTTGCCATATCCAATACTTGCCTTACTTTCATATCACAAACCAATTGCATAATCAAAAAAAATTTTTACCATGGACGACAAGCAAACCAACCAATTAGGACAGGCTGAAAAAGTGGCTACCTTTTTAACGAGCCACGCTGCCGACCTTGCCGCTACACCTGAACTTGGCACTACCCTTTTGCCACAATTACAAGCACAAATTGCTACCACGCTTGACAATGATGCCCTTGCAACGCAAGACAATACCGGCCACACCGATGACAAAAGTGAGGACCGTGTAAACCTTGAAGATGCAGCATTTCATGTGGCTACTGGCTTAGTAAGCTATGCCGATGATACCGATGATTTTGTGCTGCAAAACATGATTGAATTTCCTATCTCTACCATTCAAGGGTTTAGAGATATGCGCCTTGCACAGTATGCCGAAACCATACTAGACAAAGTAGCCGTACCTGCGGTGGCTACTGCATTGGCTGCTAAACACAATGTATCAGCAGCAGATATTACAGAACTACAAACATTGTCAACAAGCTTTAAAGCCAAGATAGCCACGCCATTAGAAAAGCGTGCCGAAGCCGCTGCCTATGGTAAGCTAGTAGATAGAAATATTGCCGCCATAAAACAAACACTTGAGAAGATTCGCCGTAAAATGAATACCTACCGCAAAACCAATCGCCTACTGTTTGATATGTTTGAAGCGGTAGATGTGCTAGACACTTATGGCCAAGGTGGTAGCAGTAGCAATACCGTAAGCGGTGCTGTAGCTGCCGGTGAAACCAAGCAGGCCATACCAATAGCCCCTTATACAGCTACCCAAGCCATCACATTACATAACAAAGGCACAGTTGCATTAGTATTTACAGCCCACCTACAAGGCGTAGCCGTGGGTACACTGCTTACAGTAGCCGCAGGCACTAGTACCAAAACCACATTGGGTACATTGGCTACTAATGCCGACGCCATTTTTGTACAAAACACAAGCACCACTGTGGCAGGTAGCTTTAGTGTAAGTTTAAGTTAATAGTAGTTGCCCCCTTGTTTTTATAGTGTAGCCCTCGCAAGAGGGCTTTTTTGTTAAGTATTGCCCATTTAGTAATGAGATTGCAAGTCAATGTCATGGCGAAGCGGAATAAATCTTGTAAAGTATTAAATGAATACTCAAAACTATTATTTTAATAAGTAAGAGTATAATTTTAATAATATAAAGTATGAATTGTATAAGTTTGAGTATTATTTTACTATTAAAACTTATAATTTTACTAAGCAAAGGTATTATTTTTATACTTTTTAGCTTAAAAATAAAAATAAACAAGCCACTACCGTAAACAAATAAGCATATGAGCCAAATATTAAACGAAAAGAGCTTGCTACCCAAGCTTGCAGCACTGAATTTACCACTACAAGTACAATTGCAATTAGAGAAAAATGGCAGCAATAAGCAACAGCTATCTAAAAACTTGGGTAAAAGCAGTAATTACTTGCATTACCAACTGCCTAAACCCAACCAAAGCATTGCCACCTTGCTAGCCCTAAGCATACACTTGCAATACAATTTTATAGACGCCTACCTCACCCTTTTGCCCGAAAACATCCGCCCCACTAGCGCCGAAAAAGCCCTACAACAACAAATTGCTGACTTGCAACAAGAACTAGAAGAGGTGAAAAAAGAAAGAGACTTATTGAAGGAAATAGTGATGAAGTAGGCAGCCCAAACCCAACAGGTCTCAAAGACCTGTCGGGTTTTTTTATCGGTTGGTGAAGACACCAACCGAAATAAGGGTGCTAAAAAAGTGACTGGTAAATCGGCGGGTGTCCTCACCCGCCGATAAGGAAATCAATATGTTTTATTAGATACATTATATTTGTCTTAGAACCTTTCAAAATATTAACCCATCTCTTTCCTTTTTATGGCTGAATCTAGAAGTAAAAAGACTAATCAAAGTTTAATTGATTTGCTCAAACAGTCATGGCAATCAATACTACAAATTATTGGTGCAATTAGTGCTCTAATAATTTTCGGTTATAAAGTTGGTGTGTATTTTGAGAATGAAAAATTTGAAAGAGAAAAAATCAAACTAGCACAAGACTGCAATGAGTTAGTTCACAAAGCTGAAACAGCATTACAGGAAGAAAAAACGAAACGAACGGAAGAAAAGATGGAAAATTTTATGCAAACAGTAAAGCAAATTGTAGAAGCTAAAAAATGAAAAATCCTACTAAATATATTGTACTGTTTATTCTTTTACTCTTAGCAAGTGGCTGGTTTGTTGTCATATACTTTTTTAACGCGAACGAAGAGCTGAAGCAACAAATTAGCCAACGTGATTTGATTTTAAAAGAAAAACATAATCAGGATTCAACTTTGAATAAAGAGACTAAAAGGTACTCTGATACAATAACAAAATATATCTCTGGGTCAAATTTCACATTAGGAAATCGGAAAGTTAGTATTGAGGAAATTGTAGAGATGCTTAATAGACAGTTAGAAGAGAATTTTAAGTTAAAGGATAGTTTGCGTAGAACTAAGGGTTATTCTGAATTCTATACGTCAGAGTACAAAAAGTACAGTGACTCGTTTCATATTTACAAAAGGATGGCGGAACTCGCTGCCAACAACTATAATATCAAGTATAACGTTGACAAAACGAATAATGGGTTTGTTTTAAAGCCAGATAAGACTTCAGGAGATTCAATCTTTATAAATCAGCACATAGTAAGTTTAATAAAAAAGAATTACGGATTAACTTATAACGTTACAAAGAAAGAAGATGGGTCTTTTGTATTCGTCGTAAATTCTAGTTATCTAGATTCGATTTTTATGTACAAGACTGTTTATGAGTTAATAAAAGAAAGGTACAACATAAATTATTCTACTACTTACAATAAAGATGGTGTAAAGTCCATTTACATAAAGGAAAATACCTTAGACTCTGCTTTAGTATTGTTTCCTTACTTCAGACATTTATTGTCTGTTGACAAGGATAAAAATCAATGGATAATTGACTTAGCTGGTAAAGAACTTAGGAAATCTAGAAGTATTAAAAAATAAAAGATAGCCCACTAAAACGTCCGAGGTTTCAAAAACCCCGGACGTTTTGGTAGGCTATAACATTGTGTTTACTCAGCCGCCTTTTCTTCCTTCTTCTTCACATCCATTAGTTCCATCAATTTCATGCCTAATAAGCCGTTAATGCCGCCTTCGCTGCCATTACCGCCGCCTATTAAAATGTCTGGCATTACTTTAATATTGCCTTTACCTATTTCTTCGGTTACTTTAAAGCGTGTAAAGTTATCGCCACCCATCGCTTTTACTTGTAGCTCGTATGCCTCAGCGGTACTTTTACCTATCGCCATAATTTTTTCTGCTTCTGCCAAACCAGTTTTACTAATGCGCTCAGCATCGGCACTAGCGTTTAGCTTAGTCGCTTCTGCTTGTGCACCAGCCCTTGCTTTGGTCGCCTCTGCTTCTGCATTAGCACGCATTTTAGTAGCAGTCGCTTCTGCATCTACTTGTAGTTTTAAACTATTCGCATCACCTTCTGCTTTTTTAACAGTAGCATCAGCAGTACGTTGTGCAATTTCTACACTTTGCTGTGCTTTTACTATCTCTTTTTGCATATCAGCAATAGCAGTTTCTTTTTCCATACCCTGCCTTTGCTCTTGCGCCATCTTTTGTGTTTGATAGGTTTTTTGCTCTTCTTCTGCAATCTTTCTATCGGTTAATGTTTTCATCAAGGCTTCAGGCGGTACAATGTCACCTATCAAAGTATCTACAGCATTTACGTTGTACTCATCTAGCACCACTTTAATGTGGTTTTTAGCAGATTGTTGGCGCTCTTTACGGGTACTTAAAAACGAAATCACATCGCTTTCCTGTGCCGAGTTACGGAAGTAGTTACCAATGGTAGGTTCAAGTACTTGGCTTACTAGATTATTCATACTACCAAATCGGGCTATTACTTTAGGCGCTTCATTAGCTGGTATGTGTATAATCTGGCTCACGTCTAGGTTAAAAGGAAAACCGTCTCTAGAACGTACCGTAATGGTACTTAAATTCTTATCTAGTTGGTGGCTTTCGCTACGTGCATTAGCCCAGTTAAGCACCAAGTTGGTAGTTGGTACTAGCTCTACCTTCAACGTGTATTTGTTAATAGGGTATTTACCAGGGCCATAGGGTTCTATCCATACACCACGTTGCCCTTTGCTTACAATGTTGCCATGCTTAAAGCTATCACCAGTAAGGTCTTTACCATCTTCACCTATATAGCTAATCACTACACCTACATAACCAATAGGTACATCTGTCATTGGTATTTCTTCTATCTGTATAGCCCAAGGATTGATGTTGTAGCTACCTGCTAGTATAATGCTTGGTTGCAAACCTCTGTTACCATCGTTCTTTAAAAAGGTATCAAAGTCTTGAAAGTTGTTGTGCCCTTCTATGTGCTTACCAGCAATTTGCCCACCATCTATCGGGTGGCCATCTAGCGTAGTTACAATGCCCACCATATTCTCATGAATAATCACCATATCGGCTATGGTTATGGTAAAGGCATACGTGTTTATACGGTAAGTACCTGCGGTTATGTAGGCTGTTTGTCTACCTTTTTGCCCACCATTATTCAAGAACTTTTCAGCATCCTGAAAGTTGTCGCTATCTACCTTTCTAGCCAATATAGCACCTGTAGGTATTTCAGCACCATCGTTGGCTAATATCAAGCCTATCTTGCCTTCTGGTATTACCGTAAAGGCCTGCATATCTACACCATACTGCCAAGGAAACATACCCCAATACAAGCCCGGTGCTAGTGTTTTTGCTTGAAAACCTGCCTCGCCTTTGGTAGCAATAATTCTACCATCTGGCAGGCTTTTATCGGCACCAAAAAGCACGAACTTTTTAGTTACCAAGCCTATTTTATTTTCTGGTACGATGACCATACCAAAGAATACGCGTAAAATAAATTTGTAAAAAATAATGCTGAGCAACAATACCAGTAACCACCAGTAGTGTGCTAATAAATCTCTTGCTTCCATTGTGTTTGAGTTTTAGGTTTTTTGTTTTTAAGTTTTGTGTTTGTTGATTTTTTTATAACCAACTGTTGTTTTTCAATTTAGCGCCTGTTGTAGCTTGTCCGCAGTGGCGGATCACTCACTGCATCGTCTAGAACAATGTTGAGCTTTGCTTAAAGCGTATTTGTCTAAACCATGATTTTTTAGGATTGCTTAGATTTATAAGATTCACGTTCAATCCTAGAAATCTTTATAATCATTCAAAATCCCCGTTCAGACAAGTTAGTCTATCAGATGTGGCACAAAGCGACTGGTATTGTTAGTTACCAAACCATTGGCCTCTCTAATGCCCATACCTGCTGGCTCTTGGCCTATTACCCAACTGCCAATTACTGGATAGTTGCCATCAAATTCTGGCAGCGTAAACAGCTCTTGATAGATATAGCCTTCTTTTCCATATTGTCCTTCTGTTTTTTGTAGTGTGGTATTGTTTTGCACTATTTCTATATTAGCGCCCTCTCTTGATAAGATAGGTTTCTTTACATAGTTAAGTAGCTTACCACTTTCAAAATAACTAGGTAGTATATAAGGGCAGTCAGGATATAATTCCCACAGTATTGGTAGTATCGCTTTGTTTGATAGTATCATTTTCCAGCTTGGTTCTACCCATAATGTGCGGTTGGTATCTTCTAAAATATGCTTGCCAAATTCATCGTTCAATAGCCATTCCCAAGGGTATAGCTTAAAGATGTTTTTGATGGGCTTATCTTCTAAATCTCTAAATATTTGAAGGTCGCTATCCCAACCAATATCATCTATAAACACCAACTTGGTATCAAGTTCTGCCTGCATCGCACAGTCACGCATGTATTCAGTATTGGTAAGGTCTTCCAGCGTTTCTTTCAAGCAAGTAAAGTGTAATGTACCTGGTTGCAAATACGTACCTAAGTATTTCCAGTAAGCAATTAGCTTTTCGTGAATGCTATTAAACTGGTCTTTGCTTTTGTCAAAGTCTTGTAGCCAAAACCATTGCACAATACCTGCTTCGTACAAGCTTGTAGGCGTATCGGCATTAAACTCAAGCAATTTTAGCTGCCCGTTTTTATAGCAAAAATCAAAGCGCCCATAAGTTGAAGGATGATCTTCTGTCCAGCTTTTTTCAATGTATTTTACGTAGTTATCTGGTATGCCAAATTGGCTGTACAAATTATTATCCATTACATGCTGTACTGCACCAAGGCAAAGGTCCCACAGTTCTGCCGTAGCCTTTTCTATTTGCAATACCTCATCCATGCTAAAGCTATAATACACCGATTCGTCCCAGTAAGGCACATTGGTAGTATGAAAGCCAAAGCCTAGTTTTTCTACTTCTGCTTGCCAGTTATTGCGTGGTGTTGTTGTTATTCGTTTCATGCCCTAAATCCCTAAAGGGACTTTATTTATTTTCTTTAAAATTTATTTTTTCTTCCTTACTCCCCTTTAGGGGTTGGGGGTGTCTTTAGCTACTCACACTATAGCCGCCTCTACCAAAACCACTACGTACCACACTGCTTTTAAAACCATTGCTACCTATATTAGAGCTTTGGTGAATAGCACTAGAGTAGTAGCCTGCACGCTGATAGCTACCATTGTTGTAGTTACCGTACGGCCTAAAAGCATAATACCATAGCAAGGCATTACCAACACCGCTGTGATGATGATATACTCTTGTATAAGGTGCAGTACTATCAGCACGAATATGAGTTTTGTTACCGCTTTCCCATTCGTCTTTTGGTTTAGGTTGGTTACAGCTAGCCAAAGCCGCTGTAATCAATATCAGTTGTATGTGTTTTGTTTTTTTCATAGTTGCCCCTAACCCCTAAAGGGGAATTTTTAGTGTTTGATATTTATTATTTCGCTACAATAATTTGTCGTCTATGGACGGATGACCGTGAACCTCTTTTTTCGCTTCGAAAACTATCGTCTATTGACGGTCGACTGTGGACTATTTATTTCACCGTTATAAAAATTTCATAGTCCTTTTTTACCTTCACATTTTTAGTGTCACCATCAGCATTTTCAGCTTCTGTGGTTGTTTCGCCAAGTGCAGGTATGGTATCTCGGTATTCAATGGTTTTGTATTCATTAAAGTTGCGCCACACTTTATGTGTAGTCACTATTACATCGTAAGCACTATCTAGGTGATTAACGGTAACAGCTGTTTCTACCGAACCAGCTTTGTTTATATCAGTGGTTACATCTTCTTTCGCTTCATTGTTACAAGCACTTACTAGCAATAGCATGGTTGCAGTAGCAACAGTTAGTTTTAAATTCATGGTGTATAGTTTTGATGGATTAAATATATAGATATATGCCCAAATTTGTTTGCTAAACAAATCGGTATAGAAATATTTGCCGAAAGCATTGCTACGACAACTCTTTACGTTGATTGGCTACAAGAATAAGAGAGGAAAGTAGTAGTTGGTTGCTGTTAAAAGCGTGGTTCATTTTACATTGTAGCGAGGCTACATTTACATTGACCATGTAAAGATATAAACAGGGCGAAACGCTTACGAAATGAATTCGTGAACAGTGGGACTTGCGGTTTCACAAGTGGTAAAGTATGTGTGATGAGTGGTAGATATTGTTTTTGAAGGTAATGTATTTGCTACAATGTTGCAATATTCGCTAGCAGTGACATAAATAAAAGAGGCCGTCTCATAAATACGATGAGATGACTTTTTAATATTTAGAGCCTGTTTAAGATTATTTGATGGAATAATTCACAGGTGATTTTTGAGCGAAGCGGGGCAAGTTTTGTAGCCATAGTTAAACGCCTAAGGCGAAAAATTTAACGAAGTTGTAGCCTAAAAGCAAGATGAATTAACCATTGAAATGATTTTAAACAGGCTCTTAGTCTTTGTTTTATAGTTTCAAGTGTTAGTATAGATGTCATTATTTTCCTAAAATTAATCTTCTTTCCCTCAAAACAACCTTCCTTGCTCACCGGGTCTTCTAAATTGTGTGGTATCAAGCCCCCAACGTTCTGCGTTTAGGTTATAGAGTTTATTGTATTTAATAAACTGCTGCCGCACTAGCTCTGCTATCGGGCCTTCACCACGCATGCGCTTACCGTAGTGGCTATCGTTTACCTGCCCACCGTGGCCACTTTCTATCAAGTGCCACACTTTATCTGCCCTATCAGGAAAATTCTTATACAACCAATCGTGAAACATCAATTTTATAGCACCGTTGAGGCGTATAAATGTGTAGGCACTAAACGTTGCACCGTTTTCACTTGCTGCTTGCATAATGCGTTGCATCTCATGTTCGTTTAGGCCAGGTATCATTGGTCCCAGCATTACACCCATGCGTACACCCATATCGCTCAGTTCTTTTATCAGCTTTAGGCGCTGAGTGGCTGTGGTGGTTCGTGGTTCCATCACTCGACGCAAATTTTCGTTAAAGCTCGTTATGCTTACCAGTATGCTTATGAGATTTTTGCTAGCCATCTTTTGCAGTAAATCTTTATCTCTTAACATACCAGCATTTTTGGTAATCATACCTACAGGCTGGTTAAACTCATTACATACTTCTAGTAATTGTCTTGTAATGCGAAACTTTTGTTCCGCAGGTTGGTAGCAATCTGTATTGCCGCTAAGGCTTATAGGTAAGCATTCCCATTTTGGATGCATTAAGAATTTGCGTAGTAATTCGGGTGCATTTTTCTTTACAATAATCTTACGCTCAAAATCTAGCCCAGCACTGTAGCCCCAGTATTCATGGGTGTTTCGGGCATAGCAATAGATACAACCATGCTCACAACCTTGGTAAGGATTCATGCTGTAAAACATACCTACATCGGGGCTATCTACTTTGTTTACAATGCTTTTTGCATGATCTTCTAAATATACCGTGGCTTCGTTGGTTTCTGTCCAGTCATCAATGGCTTCTATATGTGCTTTTATGGTTTGATTTGCTAAAAAGCGGTTCTTCGTATTTATCTGTGCACCTCTACCTTTTAGGTATATCTCATTACCTTCAACCGAAGGTTTTGGTTTAGCATTGGGATTATCATTGATGTTCTTCATTTGCTGACTTCTGTTCGTGTTTAGGACACTTTTCTTACCAATTCAAACAATCTGAAAACCCGATAGCTATCGGGTCAAGGTTCAGATAAATAACGACGCTTGCATTACCTTTTCTTTCTCTTTGCCCAACAATGGAAAACTAGCCGCCACAGCATAGCTTTTATTACCCACTTTACGTTTTAATAGTATAGCATTGGTAGCCATAAAACTTGCGGTAAAAGGTGTGTTGCTGTATTCAAGCCAGCTTTTTTCGTATTGCCAAGGCTGCAATCTTCTTGCAATGGTAATGTGCGGCTCGGTTATAAAATGTGGTTTATGTTCTTGGTCAAATTTTAGTAAAGGTTGTATTGGTCGCAACTCTTTTACCAAGCGCACAATCGGCTTCTTCGTTTTTACATTTATAAAAATGGTGTGCGATGGAAAACCGCCAAAACCTTCTAAGTCTATTTTGCAAGGCGTATTGGTAGCCATCACTTGCTCAAACTTTTGGATGATTCTAGCTTCATGCATTTCAAACTGCATAAACTTTACTAGCGTAAGGTGCGGCTTTAAAAATGCAGCCATTGGGCAGTCGTAATTATCTGCAAATGCCCGTTTAAGGTCAAGTATTTTATTGTACAAATCCTCATGTGGTTGCAGTATCAACAAGTATTCACTCACGACCAATTGTTTACTGCTAAATAGCGGCTGCTTGTTGTAAGCATTACTTAAAAGTAGATGTGACATGGTAACAATGTTGCTAATAGTTGTTATAGAAATATTCGGTTAATCAGTTGTTCGCTTTCGCCTGCTTTGGTGCGGTATAAACACAAGGCTTGTAGTTTATTATCACATACATCAAACGCTACATTGCGCAGCATTTGTGCCGATGGAATGTTTAAGGCTGTTTGCCATTCGGCTAAGGTGCTACACAATAAGCCATGTGTTTTAGTGAGGCTACCATCGCTTAATAAGCACATGTTTTGCAAGTATCTAAACAGTGTTGCTTCTGTTTGTTCTGCTGCGCAAAAGCCCGCCAATGCTAGCTTGGCACCATGGTTATTACACTCAGCTACTATTTTGTACTCAATTTGTTGAGGCTTAGAAGATATTAGTGCTGCATTCATAAAAACTAAATTTTGTGGTATAAAAATACTAACTATTTTAGCATTTCAAAATTAATTTTTATGGATCAAGAAATATTTAGTAATACAGCTTATAAAGGCACTAAGCAATTTACCCAACACGATGTACAAACAGCTAATGCTACTGGCTTTGGCGCTGCCGCTGATGATTATGCCGAAAGAGGCATTGATTTAAACGAGCAGTTGATTATGAACAAACCAGCAACTTTCTTTTTTAGAATGAACAGCGATGCGATGGATGGTGCAGGTATTAACGCAGGTGATATTTTAATTGTAGATAGAAGCATAAAAGCCATGAACGGTAAAATAATTGTAGCTGCTGTTGATGGCGATTTAATGGTAAGGCGTTACCTACAATCGCTTAACAAAGCCACTTTAAGCCCAGAAAACAAGAAGTATAAAGAAGTAGAAATTAATGAATTTAGCGCCTTTCAAAGTTGGGGTGTTGTTACTTGTGTAATACATATTCTTGATGCTAATTTAATGGCATTTAATAAGAATGCCACACAACAAAGCACCATCAAGCGTAAAAGATGAAACGATTAAAAGCATTAATTAAACTTGTTAAAATTCCCCTTTAGGGGCTAGGGGCATAGTATGAAAGCCATTATTGATTGTAACAGTTTTTATTGTTCTTGTGAAAGATTATTTCGGCCTGACTTAGAAGAGAAAGCCGTGGTAGTACTTAGTAATAACGATGGTTGTATCATTTCACGTAGCGATGAAGCTAAGGCTTTTGGTGTAGAAATG
This sequence comes from Parasediminibacterium sp. HNIBRBA5674, assembly GCF_056745525.1. Lineage (NCBI taxonomy): Bacteria > Pseudomonadati > Bacteroidota > Chitinophagia > Chitinophagales > Chitinophagaceae > Parasediminibacterium > Parasediminibacterium sp. HNIBRBA5674. Next base: position 54,216 of record NZ_JBQWIE010000026.1, read on the forward strand.
GCAGGCCCATATTTTAAAGCCAAGCCATTAATAGAAGCGCATGGTGTGGCTACATTTTCATCTAATTATAACTTGTATGGCAACCTTAGTTGGCGTGTGATGGAAACTTTACGCATGTTGATTGGTGCAGCTAATGTAGAAGTGTATAGTGTAGATGAAGCCTTCTTAAACTTAGATAAAGTACCGAAGCAACAACTACATGAAACGGTACGCAATATTAAAGACACAGTAGAAATGTGGACGGGCATAAAAGTATCTATAGGTGTAGCGCCTACCAAGGTTTTAAGTAAGGTAGCCAATAGACTAGCTAAGAAAAATAAGCAAGCCACTAATTGTATTTTAATACTCGATACACCTCGAAAAATAGAGCAAGCATTGCAACGCACAGAGGTTGAAGATATATGGGGTGTTGGTAGGCAATATGCGCAAAAGCTAAGGCATATGCAAATAGAAACTGCCTGGCAGCTGAGCCTTAAAAATATAGAATGGGCACACAAACATTTAGGTGGTGTAGTAGGTGTAAGACTATTACGTGAGCTTAAGGGCTTTGAGAGTATTGTGATGGAAGAAGAATTGGTAAATAAAAAAATGATTGCTACTACAAGGATGTTTGGTAGCCCTGTAAAAGATATTGCTAGCATTAAAGAAGCAGTAGCTACTTACACCTCTAGAGCCGCTGAAAAACTACGTAGGCAACATAGTGCAGCTAATATTATTAGTGTGTTTGTTGTGCCCAAAGAGCCATCAACTACTGGGCGTTTTAGGCATGGGCCAAGCATTAGTGCTTATACTACTTTAGATAATGCCACTTCTATTACTAACCAATTAATAAAGCCAGCTGTACAATTGGTAGATAGTTTATTTGAAGAAGGTAGATTGTATAAAAAAGCAGGTGTAACACTTAGTGGTATTGTACCAGACAGTTCTATTCAGGGCAACTTATTTGTACCTGAAGCTACCAATAAAAGTCGTATGCTGATGGATATGATGGATAATATGAACTTCGCCATGCGTGATGATATTATCAAGTTTGCCGCTAGCGGTACTACACGTAATTGGAAGATGCAGAAGAACTTTCACAGCCCAAGATATACCACTCGATGGGATGAGTTGTATGAGATAGGTTGATACCTTTTTAAAACAACGAACCATTGGTAGTAATAAACTTTGGCTTCTCTAATTGTAAGCCACAAGCTTTGTTTAGTTTATCTACAAGGTCTACAGTAAGTTCTGGTGATGTTGCTTCATCGTGCATGTGCATGAAAAAATAGACTTCTTGTATGTTGTGAGATAGCCAATATTTAATGCGATTTACCCAATCATCTACACGTGTAAAATCTGTTTCGTGTAAGCTATTACCTACATAGCGAATGAATACCTTTGGTACGGTTAAATGCATGTGACAGCACTCTCTTCTACCAGCAGTATCGGTAATTACTGCACCAATATTTAGGGCTGTTAAGGTGGCAAATAATTCGTCTCGTATGGCAGCTTTATTAAACCAATCTGGATGGCGCACTTCTAGGAAAAACTGCATATCGGTTGGTAGCGATTTTAGAAACGCAAACAGTTCTTCTTTTCTGTTAGGGGTAAACGTATCGCTTACTTGTACAAAGGTTGGCCCCAAGTGTTTACCAAATGCCAGAATGCCTTTTAAGAACTCTGTAGTAATAAATTCTTTGTTTAATAAACTGCCACGATGGGTAACACCTTGGTACATTTTGGGGCAAAACAAGAAGTCTTTACCCGCAGTCTTTTCAGCCCATTTTGCTATGCCTTCTGTGCCATATACTTTGTAGTGTGTGGCATTTAATTCTATGCTATTATAGTGTTGCACATAGTGCTGTAGAAAGTCTTTTTCTTTTGTTTTTTCTGGGTAAATTTTCCCCACCCATTCTGTTCTTCCCCATTTGGCACAGCCTAAAAACACTTTTGGTGTAACGACTGGTAAGTCTTGTAATATTGCCTTATTAAATAAAGGTTCATCTGGTAACGTAAAGTTGATATTGTTTAATTCGCTTTCGTGTACACGACCAAATTCCATGGGGTGAATATATTTAGAACGTAAAGTTACGCTTTGATAAAAGCTGAACAAACATTCTACTATTGCAGTGTGCGACGCAACAGGCGGTGATAAGGATTACCACTGCTGGTAACCTAAAAAAACAACTGTAATTACAATCTGAAACCAACACCAAATGTGGCATAAAACATATTGCTACCTCGCTCTGATTGCGATGGATTATTAGCAACCACTACAAGGTTTTGTGGCATAACATAACTTGGTGTAACGGATGCATTGAACTTGCCGCAAACAAATACAATAGGCATCGAAACTTCATAAGATAGGATGTTGAAATTAGTAATCGTTTCGGTGGTTTGTTGTATGTAAGGTACACCTAATAAAGTTCGCTTTTGCTGTTGATAAGTGTTGCTGAAATTTTGTGTACCCGCATACATATATACTGATGGATTAAAGGCAAAAGCCATGTTCTTTAAACCTTTTTTGTAGATGAACAAATGGTCTAAGCCAAAGGTGGCTCCATAGTCTGTTTTGTCGCTGAATTTTAAATCTCCGCCAATGTTAATGTTTACTATTTTATTGGTAAAAGCAGTATTAATGCCAGCTTGAGATTTTAATGCAGATTGTACTAGCAAACGCTTGTCATCGTATATAAATTGGGTATAGAAAATATTACCATTAAAGTGCTTGCTAGCAGGTATTTGATAGCCAACTTCAAGGGTAGTACCTACATATTTGGTAGGTGTAACAGCATTATTAACAAAAATAAAATTACCTGTAGCGTACAAACCAATCTTACTCTCTAAACTGATAGAAGGCAATAGCCCATTGCTTTGTATGCTATCTGTGCGGCCAAAATAATGTAACCTTGTTTGATAACTAACGGAGGCAGACAAATGATTTTTCTTATCTTTTTTTGTGCTGTCTTGCGTAGCTGTATTGGTAGTGTCTGTGGACGTTGCAGACGTACTTTGCTGTGCAAATGATATGGCAGGTAATAGTAAGCCTGCAATTAGTATTAGCTTGTTCATATCAGGTAGTTTTAAAGTAGTAAAAACAGGGGCACTTTGTGCCCCTATATATTGGTATGCTTAATTTTTAGTAGCAGAAACTTTGCCTTGTACAGACGTTTCTGTGGTAGCAGATACTTTGGTATCTTTTATTGATTTTGCTTTTTCAACTTTTGCCTTTGCAGATACTTTGGCTTCTGCTTCTGTAGTCTTGGCAGCTTCTATTTTTGTTTTCGCACTTGCTTCTGCATTGTCAACCTTAGTTTTTGCTGATGCTTTAGCTGCTTCTACTTTTTCCTTTGCCACGGTTTTAGCTTCTGTAGCTTTAGCTTTTGCGTCGTCTTTTATCTCTTTGGTAGGTACTTTTACATTCGCAGATGCATCTACACTAGCATCAGTTGTATTGCTAGCAGTAGTGGCATCATTTGCTTTTGTAACATCTGTATTACTACTTGCATTGGTACTAGCGTTCACATTTACATCGGTATTGGCTGCAATATTTTTGGTAGTTGCAGCTGCACTAGTAGCTGCTGATTTAGTAGCACTTGTTGTAGCTTTTACGGCTGCGGTAGTGGCGGCAGTTGTTGCTTTTACAGCCGCTGTTGTGGCATTGGTAGTTTTACTTATTACACTGCTTACTTTGGTAGTATTAACTGTGGCCTTAGTGGCGGCAGTTGTTGCACCCGAAATACCAAGTTGTGCATGAACATTAGCACTTATAAATGTGATGGCTACAACACCTGCAATTTTGCTGATTAACGTTTTCATAATTTTTTGTTTTTAATGATGTTTTAAAGTTTAATGACAAGAGATGATTTTCAACTTTCATGCCAAAACAAAAAAATACAATTTGTTAAAATACCCTGTAAGTCAATATAGCAAAGGGGTTTGGTAAAAATCTGGCGATATACGAAGCTAGTCTGCATTTGGATTTACCTTGCCGATAGATGCCACTGTTTTAATTTTATTTTTAACAAATTAGGCTTGCAACTATTAGAAAGATAAGCCCTCGGCTTAATTATGCCGAGGGCTTGAAGTATTACTATTTATTTCTTAGCTTTTGCAGTTTTCGTAGCAGCTTTTTTAGCTGGTGCAACGGCTTTTACGGCTGGTGCAGGTGTTTCCTTTTTAGCTTTGGTAGCTTTCTTTTCTACTACTATAGGCGCTACAACAACTGGTTCTACAGGTTTTGTTGTTGCTTTTTTTATAGCTGCTTTTTTAGCTGGGGCAGCAACTTCTACTACTGGTGCAGGTGTTTCTTTTTTAGATTTAGTAGCTTTTGGTGCTTCTGATGGTACGTTTATAAGGCAGTTATCTACAAAAAACTCTTCGCTATATACATAAGCATCTGCATTGCCATCGTTTACCCATCTACCATCACTTAAAAAATAGCGATATTGGTAAGTACCACTTTCTAGTGAAACAGTGGCTTTTAATGAGCCATCTTTTTGTTGTTTTAAGGAGATACCTTGCTCAAAATCCCAGTTGTTAAAATCGCCTAATAAAATACCAGAACTAGCATTGTCTGCTATTTCTGCTGATACTGTGAAAGTAATTTTTTGTGCCATAAATGTTGCTTGTTATACAGTAATGAGAACACTACTTTTGATTAGGAAATATGTTTTATCCGTAATTAATACCTTTTTTGGCAAAAAGTAACCGTTAGCGAAGCTTTATGCTTAATAAATACCTAAACAATAAGAACTAATAATAGGCAGAAGTGCTGCATTTCAGCACTATTTAATGGCGTTAAATTTGTATAAAGCAGCAGGATGGTCTTGTGTCATCTCGCAAGAAAGCCACAAACTTTCTTTATTTAAAAAGGTGATGGCTTCAGTTTGCCATGTATCGTTTTTTTCATTAAGTAAAATTCTTTGCGCTTTTCCACTAAAAAAGTTGTGGCTTTTAAAATTGCTAAATACCCACAGAAAACTACTAAAATGCCCTTTTAGGTAACCAACCAGTAGTACATATTTGCCATCAGAGCTTATGGCTGCATCTGTAACAAGCCCATCAGTATTAAAGCTTCCTAATGCATTTGCTTTGAAATTACCAGGCGTTTTTGGCAAACTGTATAGGCCAGTAGTATTATCGCCCCTTCTTTTGGTAAATAAATAGAGTGAATCTGCAGTTGCAATAATTGATTCACAATCAAAATTGTTATCCTTTTTATCGCCATTAAAAATAGTTTGGTCAGGATAATTAAAGTAAATAATTTCAGCATTTAACTTTTGCTGTGGTATCGTATTGTCAATATCACTTAGCTTAATGCGAACTATTTTCAAATCTTTTCTAGAGCCATCATTATTACCAGCATCCTCTATATAAAGATATTGGTCGTCTTTGGCAATGCCTTCGGCATCAATAAAATTGGTGTTAGCAATAATTACTTCTTGTAAAATATTACCTGTTGCGGTATCTATTCTATAAATACCTGCCGATTTGCCATCGTTGAATGTCCACAAGCCATGTTTGGTAAATACTAAACCAGAACTTTCTTTTAATTTTTCTACAAGTACTGTTTTTAAAACAGGTTTTATGGTTTGCGCTTCGCAAATGCTTAGACTCAAAAAGCATGTAGCTACAAGTAGTTGTTTCATTGGTAACTAAAATTTAGACATGTATTTTTAGCAATGCTCCTTATTTACTCTCTTTTACCAATTTTCTTAAAATAACCCATTGTTTTAAGGCATCACGAGAATCGATAGCTGGGTAGCCTAAAACTTTAGCACCATCACCAAAATTATTAATTACACCTGACTGCCCACCCACTTGCACACCATTGCCAAGGGTTACATGATCTGATATACAAGCACCACCACCTACAATTACGCCATCACCAAGTGTTACAGAACCAGCAAGCCCACTGCTGCCAGCCATTATGCAACAGCGACCCATTTTACTATTGTGCCCTATCTGTACTAGGTTGTCTATTTTACAGCCATCACCTATGGTAGTAGCGCTAAACTTGCCTCTATCTACACAGGTATTGGCGCCTATTTCTACACCATTACCTATTACTACATTGCCTATATGTGGTATTTTTATTAAGCCACGGCCGTCAGGGCTTGGTCTAAACCCAAAACCATCTGCACCAATAGTGGCATTTGGGTGAATAATGCAATATGCACCTACCACACATTTTTCTCTTACCACTGCACCGCTCCAAATGGTGGTGGCTGCGCCAATAGAGGAAGCATCTAAAATGGTAACATTTGGGTACAATGTTACGTCCTTGCCTAGCACTACATGTTTACCAATGTAGCAGCCTGCACCTATTTGGCAGTCCTCGCCAATGGTAGCTGTAGGGTGAATAGTAGCTGTAGGGTGAATGGCTGTATCAAACACAGGGCCTTCTTCTACATACATTTCTAGTACCATAGCCATAGCCACATCGGCATTTTTTACCTTAATGATGGCTTTATTGTCTATTGGCGTAAGCTCAATATCTGCATTAATAATTACCGCACAAGCTCTGCAAGTATCCCAACTTTTAGCATATTTTTTATTGCCTATAAATGTAATCTGCGTCTCACTTGCTTGTTCTAATTGCTCTGGACCAGTAATAGCATGTGTGGTATTACCAATTAGTTCGCCTTTAAGTACCTCGTTAATTTGTTGTATGGTATATGTTTTCATAATAGCAAGCGGTTAGGTTAATTTATGGCTGTATAGGTACGGAAATATTTAATGCCTGTACAGCTATAATATAAATTAACAATTTTACCATCTATCATTAGCACCACGGCTGGAATGATTTTACATAGTATTTGGCTTCAGCGCATTGCGTTGCGTATCTTTTTTTATCAAACTATATTGGTTTTTATTAGATGGCTAGTTGACCGCTACAACTATTTTCTATCTCTTTACTACTATTTAGCTTTTACCTTTAACACCTCTATGAGCGTATTTACTAAGAAATCTACCGTAATTATTACCTGTCACAAAAGGGTATCAAGTTATTTGGCACAAGAGGTAACCAACCTTGGTTTTACTATTGAAGAAACCTTTGTAACAGGTGTACGATTGTATGCAACCATTAACGATTGCATCAAGCTTAATCTTAACCTACGTTGTGCTAGTCAGGTACTTTACAGCATTAAGCAGTTTCAGGCAGAACATACCGATGCTATTTACCGCCATTTGCTCAATTATGCTTGGGAAGACATTCTACCAGCAGACGGTTATTTTTCTATTACCAGTAACGTAAATAACCCCACCATCAATAACAGCATGTTTGCTAACCTTAGGGTAAAAGATGCTATTGTAGATAGATTAAGGGAAAAGCGTGGTACTAGACCTTCAACAGGTGCAGAACTTACAGGTGCGGTTATCAATTTATTCTGGAAAGAAGAATATGCCGAAGTGTTTATAGATACTTCAGGCGATTCATTGGCAAGGCATGGTTATAGAAAAATACCAGGCCAAGCACCCATGCTAGAAGCATTGGCAGCTGCCACCATTTATGCCACCAAATGGGATAGAACATCACCGTTCATAAATCCAATGTGTGGCTCGGGTACACTAGCTATTGAGGCCGCTTTAATAGCTACTAATAGAAAGCCTAGCCTGTATAGAACCAACTATGCCTTCATGCACTTACAAGGCTACGACAATGCAGTGTATCAACAAGAGAGAGCTTTATTAAGCAAACAAATAATAACCGTAGAAGGCTTACAAATAATAGCTACTGACTACAACGCAAAAGCCATAGAAAATGCACAGAAAAATGCAGCCGCAGCAGGTGTACAAAACCTTATACAGTTTGCGGTGTGCGACTTTGCACTTACCAAAGTACCCGAAAATGGTGCTGGCATTATGATGGTAAACCCAGAATATGGTGAGCGCCTTGGTGATATTGATGAATTAGAACTTACCTACAAGCGCATTGGCGACTTTATGAAGCAGCAATGCGGTGGTTATTGGGGCTACATATTTACAGGCAACCTAGAGCTAGCAAAAAAAATAGGCTTAAAAGCCAAACGTAGAATTGAGTTTTTTAATAGCACCATAGATTGTAGATTACTTGAGTACGAACTATATAGTGGTAGTAGAAGAGTGGTATAATAAAGTTTTTAGACCTGTCAGGTTTCAAAACCTGACAGGTCTTGCATATTTTTAATGGCATGAAAGCAGCAAGCATACAAGAAATAAAGCAAGAGCTACAGCACCTTAATCTTAAGGAAGTACAAGACTTATGCCTGCGCTTAGCTAAGTACAAAAAAGACAACAAAGAACTGCTTGGCTATTTGTTGTTCCAAGCACATGATGAAGATAGCTATGTACAAGCTATTAAAGACGACATAGATGCGTTGTTTGAAGACATCAATACGAGTCATGTTTATTTTGCCAAAAAAAGCTTGCGCAAAATTTTACGTATTGCAGGCAAGCATACCAAATACAGTGGCGTTAAACAAACAGAGGTAGAAGTATTGCTACACTTTTGCCAACGGCTAAAAGCAAGCGGCCTTGCCAAAGAAAAAAATGCAGTGATACACAAGCTATACTTAATGCAGGTAAAAAAAGTACAGAAATTGACTGCTGCCTTGCACGAAGATTTACAGTATGATTATTTAAGGCAACTGACACAGTTGTAATTGATAGTTGCTGTTACAATTGTTTGATAAAACGTCCTTATTGTACTTAAAAAGTTTCTGCATAATCTGCGTTTTTTGCGAGAACCAATATTCTGAATAGGCGATTAAAACCAATACCTCACCGATTTCTATCATATAGCTACCAACCATTACGCAACTTTGCCCAACCAATAGCATTAGCTTTTGTTTAACGTATTAAAGGGCGTTTTTCGCACTACCATACTAATCAAACTTATTTATGAAGCAACTGTATTTTTTCCTGTCGTGCTTATTTGTTACGACTATTTCTCTCGCACAAACAAGTGGTACTATTAAAGGTAAATTGATTGATAGCGTAGGCAAACAATCATTAAAAGATGCCTCAATTACGGTGCTAGACAGCAAAGATTCTACACTAGAAGTATTTGGCCTTGCCAAAACTGATGGCACATTTGAATTGAAAAATATTGCCCTTGGCAAAATGATTGTGCAAATTACATTTCAAGGTTATAGACCAGTCAATAAAACTGTAACACTAAGCAAAGAAAATGCAGTAGTAGATTTAGGTGAAGTGGCCATGACTATTCAATCGAAAGATTTGCAAGAAGTAATTGTACAAACAAGCCCCATTACCATAAGAAAAGATACCATAGAATACAATGCAGGTAGCTTTAAAACCAAGCCCAATGCGGTGGTAGAAGATTTGTTGAAGAAGCTACCAGGTGTAGAAGTAGCCAAAGATGGTAGCATAAAAGCACAAGGCGAAACTGTACAACGTGTATTGGTAGATGGGAAACGTTTTTTTGGTGATGACCCTAAAATGGCAACTAAGAATTTACCGCCAGATATGGTAGACAAAATTCAGGTGTACGATGCACAAAGTGACCAAAGTGCTTTTAGCGGTTTTGATGATGGCACACGTACTAAAACAATCAACATTACTACTAAAAAAGATAGGCGTAAAGGCTTGTTTGGTAAAGCAATGGCAGGCGGTGGCAACAACGGCCGCTACGAAAGCAGTTTGAATTTTAACCGCTTTAATGGTAATCAGCAGATAAGTTTTATTGGCCAAGCTAACAACGTTAATCGTCAGGCATTCTCTGTACAAGATATACTTGGTACACTAGGTAGTGCTGGTGGTGGTAGAGGTGGTGCAGGCGGTGGTGGTGCCATTGCTTTAATAGGTGGTTTAGGTGGCGGCGGTAGCAGCAATGGTATTACTACAACAGTTGCTGGTGGCCTTAACTATAAAGATGTGTGGAGTAAAAAAACAGAAGCATCTGGTAGTTATTTTTATAACAATCTAGCTATTGATAGAGATACTAGAAGTTTATCTGAACGTTTTGTTGGTAATAGTGACTCATCGATATTTACCAATCAAAATACTACTGCAAGAACTAAAAACGAAAATCACCGTATCAATTTTAATATTGAAACACAAATAGATAGTAGCAACTCATTAATTGTTAGACCCAATTTTTCTTATCAACAAACAGAAGCGAATAATAGAAGTATCTCTACAGGTACAAAAGGTAAGCTGACTAATTTGACGCTCAATGATCAAACGACCAATAACGCTAGTAGTGGCTACAATGGTAGTATTGATGCGACTTTTCGCCATCGTTTCAAAACCAAGGGCCGTACATTTTCAATAAATCTTACTGGTGGTGCTAATACAAATGATGCTAATGGTACTAACTATGGGAATTATATTGATTACTTAACTGGAAAAGATAGTTTAACAAATCAAATAAGTACAAGTAAATCTGATGGAAGTAATATCAGCACTAATTTATCTTATACCGAACCAATTGGTAAAAACCAGTTGATTGAAATAGGTTACAACTATAGTTATAGAATTAGTACTTCTGATAGACAGACTTTTAAATACAACAATACCACTAAAGATTACACTGATGTGGTTTCACTTCTTACGAATAAGTTTGAGAACGTTAACTATTCTAATAGAGGTAGTCTAGGCTACCGTGTACAAAACGCTAAGTTTAATTTGGGAGCAACCTTAGGCTTGCAGTTTGCAACACTTAATAGCATTAACCAAACAAAGCTTGGCAATGACGTTAATAAAACATTCACTAATTTATTTCCTACTGCCAATTTTACTTACAACTTTACGAGAAGTAAAAACTTGCGTATTAACTATAATGGTAGAACCAATCAACCTAGTGTATCTCAATTACAGCCAATAGTGGATAATAGTAATCTTCTTAGTATTAAACAAGGTAATCCAAACTTGGGGCAAGAGTTTACTAATAGCTTACGTGTATTTTATTCTTCTTTCGATATTTTTAAACTGCGCAACTTGTTTGCGATGTTTAATGCAAGTAATACGAGTAATAAAATTGTAAACAATGTGTATCAGTTTGCAACTAACAAAGACTCTACTACATACGTAAATATGAATGGTGCATATAGTTTAAGTGGATATGTGAACTATGGTTTTCAATTTGGTAAAAATAAAATTCGCTTAAACTTTACAACCAATCTTGCACATAGCAGAGATGTAAGTGCTATACATAACTTTACTTCAGGTGGTAACCCTAATGATACCTTAAACTATACCTATAATAGTTCTATTGGGCAAACGATTGGTACAGGCTTTAACATCAAAGAGAAATTTGACTTAAATTTTACTGCAACGTCAACTTATTTTATTGTTAAAAACACCAATCAGGCAAATGCTGCAAATAATACCAATTATTTCACCCAAAACATTACCATAGAACCAACATATACTTTCAAAGGTGGTTGGGTTTTGGGTACTGATTTAGATTACAATTACACAGGTGGTTTGGCTGCAGGTTATAATGCGAGTGTGCCTTTGTGGAATGCTAGTTTAAGTAAACTATTATTTAAGAACCAGGCAGGTGAGTTAAAAGTAGCTATCTACGATATTCTTAACCAAAATGTAAGTGTATCAAGATCTGTAACTGGTAATACTGTTACTGACCAACAAAGCACGGTGTTGAAACAATATTTCAGCGTAACATTTGCTTATAACTTGCGCAAGTTTGCAGGTGCGGGTCAGCAAATGCCTGCTATGTTTAGAAACATGATGCGTGGTACTAACATGCGCAACATGCCAAGATTTTAAGACATCATTTTTGTAAATACTGTTAAGGGCGAACTGAAAAGTTTCGCCCTTTTTTATGGCAGTACTAGGTGATGCACTTTGCTTTGCTTATTTTGAGTGCTTATTTTATTTAGGTAAACGTTTACAAACTGTTCATGCTAGATACTACCACTGCTAAAACACCTTTTAATATTTTTAAGAACCTTACTTTTTGGGTATTTATAGCCATTGTGTGTGCCATTATTTTAGGCACTGTAAACGCTCCGCTTGCTGTAAAAATGGAAGTATTGGGTAAGCGTTTTATCGACTTGATAAAACTGTTTATTAATCCCATCATTTTCCTAACCATTGTACTTGGCATAAGTGGTATGGGCAACCTTAAAAAAGTGGGTAGAATAGGGGTGAAGTCATTGATTTATTTTGAGATTGTAACCACATTTGCATTGGCTATAGGTATTGCGGTGGCTTACTTGTTGCAGCCTGGTAAAATAGATAAAACGCAAGTACAATTACAAGATCCATCAAAGTTTACAAAAGCCGCTAGTAAAGGCTTTGACTGGCTACAATTTTTTGAGACCAATGTTACGCTACAAGTATTGCTAGTGGCTATTGTAATAGGTATTTTGCTTAATTATTCAAGACATAGAAGACGTGTGGTAGAGAAGCTGACTGTTGTTTCTAAATATGTGTTTCTTGGGTTAAAATATGTGATGTATTTAGCGCCATTTGGTGCGTTTGGTGGTATGGCTTATGCCATTGGCAAATTTGGCCTGCACACATTATTGCCATTGGCAAAATTGATGGGCACCATTTATCTCACTATGGCACTGTTTGTATTTCTAGTATTAGGTAGTATTATGCGCTATTATAAGCTGAGCATTTTTAAGTTTTTGGTATACATAAAAGAAGAGTTGTTGCTAGTGCTAGGTACATCATCATCAGAGTCAGCATTGCCATCTATTATGAGCAAATTAGAGCAGCTTGGTTGTAGTAAATCTGTTGTGGGCTTGGTAGTACCTACAGGCTATTCTTTTAATTTAGATGGCACTTCTATTTACTTATCTATGGCAGTAATATTTATTGCGCAGCTATACAATGTACAGCTTACTGCATGGGAAATGCTGAGTATTATAGGTATCTTGGTGGTAACATCTAAAGGGGCTGCAGGTGTTACAGGCAGTGGGTTTATTGTGCTAGCATCTACATTAGCAACGCTACATAAAATACCAATCGAAGGTTTAGCATTTTTATTGGGTGTAGATAAGTTTATGAGCGAAGCAAGAGCCATCACCAATATTATAGGCAACGGTGTAGCCACTATTGTTATTGCCAATGTTGAAAAGGAATTTGAGCCTGATGATGTACAAGTTTTGGGTGTATAGTAAGCCAATGTAATTACAAACGTAGGCTCTAATCTAGCAAGCGGTTAATTGTAATTTGAAAACACTCCAATCAATTCTACAAATAACTTTTTAATGATGGTGTACGCTTGTTTTATTTTGGCAAACGGTTGATTATAATTTGCAAACACTTTAACTAATTCAGCAAACGACTTTTCGATGGTGGTGTACGCTTGTTTTATTTTGGCAAACGGTTAATTGTAATTTGCAAACACTTCAATTAATTCTGCAAACAACTTTTTGATGGCGGTGTACGCTTTTTTAAGTTTTAGAACGACTCTAAATAAAAAGCGCACATCTTTAAAGTAGATGTACGCTTCTCATTAAATGTATTTAAACCAATTACTTATGCAAAAGGCAATTTTACCACTTTTGCTTTAACCAAGTTGTTACGTATTTCTACAAAAATTTCGCTGTCAATAGTAGAGAATTGTGTGCTTACATAACCAAGCCCTACAGCCTTGTTTAAGCTAGGGGCTTGTGTACCACTTGTTACTTTGCCAATGGTGTTGCCAGCAGCATCTTTTAATAAATAATCGTGACGAGGAATGCCTCGGTCTATCATTTCAAAGCCTACTAATTTACGTGTAATACCAGCGGCTTTTTGTTGCTCTAAAATTGCTTTTGCAGTAAAGTCTTTAGTGAATTTTGTAATCCATCCTAAGCCACCTTCTAGCGGTGATGTAGTATCGTCAATATCATTGCCATATAAGCAATAGCCCATTTCTAAACGTAAAGTATCTCTAGCACCAAGGCCAATAGGTTTTACGTTTAGTTCCATCAATTTATCCCAAATAATATTGGCTGCATTATCCTTGTCTTCAAAGTAAATTTCTACACCACCTGAACCTGTATAGCCAGTAGCACTAATAATTACATTGCCTACACCTGCAATACTACCACGTACAAATGTGTAGTATTTAAGGTTCATAATATCTACATCGGTTAATGGTTGTAGCATTTTGCAAGCATTAGGCCCTTGAATGGCTAGCAAACAAGTTCTATCGCTGATGTTGTGCATTTCTACACCTTCTGTATTAAACGATGAAATCCAGTTCCAATCTTTTTCTATGTTGCTCGCATTTACTACTAGCATGTAGCTTTTGTTTTCTTCTAGGCAGTACACAATTAAGTCATCTACAATACCGCCTTCATTGTTTGGTAAGCAACTGTATTGCGCTTTACCATTGGTAAGCTTGCTAGCATCGTTGCTAGTTACACGCTGAATAAGGTCAAGTGCTTTGTCACCTTTTAAAATAAACTCACCCATATGGCTTACATCAAACACACCCACATTGGTTCTTACGGCAGCATGTTCATCGTTAATACCTGTGTAGCTAATAGGCATATTATAACCAGCAAATGGCGCCATTTTAGCACCTAGGGCAATGTGTTTTTCTGTAAAAGGCGTGTTTTTTACCATAAAAATTATTTGAGATGGCAAATGTAGGTGTTGCAAGAAAGCTATAAGGCAGATTTATTTGGTTGGTCGCTTTATTATGGTCTTATAAATAATGTTGCCACTTTTCTATCACCATGAAATAGTTGTAAGCGCTTAGGTGATAGTTCTATAACGCTATCCTTTCTTGTTTTGCCATTGCGTGTTAATAATAAAAACTTTTTGTCGTCGCTAAAAGCCCAAGTACCTAGTTGTGGATCGCCATTAGATTGTACAGTAAATGTATTATCCTCGTTAAATACATAGTTAGTTTTGGCTGTAATAGCATTTACCTCTTCAATATTTGCTTCCATTTTAGCGGCTTGTTCTGGGTTTGTTTTTTTAGTAAACTCAATAGCTGCTTTCGTCATTGCAGGCACTGAATTAATATCAATGACCCATTTGCCAAGAATATCTTTTTCAGGTGTTATAACCTTTGTAAATGCAGCAGCTGAAATGAAAATAATCAGTAGTAATAACCATTGTTTTCTCATAAAATTGAAAATTTAAGATAGTTAAAAGTACACGCAAAAGCAATGATTACAAATACTTGTTAGTAAACGATACAATAAAAATAAAAAAGCCCCGCAGCACATGGCTGCAAGGCTAAAACCTCACCCAACTATTTACTTAACTAACTCAAGTTGCTAGTTAATTTTCTTTAGCTGTAAAGCAAACAGGAATAATGCTATTTTCAGGGGGAAGCCTTTAA
>NZ_JBQWIE010000027.1:0-63352 GCF_056745525.1 Parasediminibacterium sp. HNIBRBA5674
GTACTAGAACAGATGTGAAATGCCAAATCCGCAACATCAGGTTGAGGCCAATGAATGAAAAGGAAAAGGTATTAGCAGCGAACAGAGAAAAGAAATTGCAGCAAGAAGCCGCAATAGAAGTTCGTTTCAAAAACTATTTATCTAAAACATACGCTTCAGAAATTACACAAGTAACTGTGGCCGATGAAATGATTGTTATAAAAGGCAACACTTCTAATTTAAGTAATGTTTATTTGTGTGAGATAGCCCCTTATGAAGACGTTACTGAAAAGGTTTCTGTGGACAAGAAACTTACTATTACTACTAATATTTTTGAAAAAAGGATTGCACGATTTGTAAAAAAGGATAGCATTTTGTACGATAGGTTATTATCTAAATGGGTGCTGGTAGAGAGAAAAAATAATGCTTACGACTTAATAAGTCATGCACATTATCCTGATAGTATAAAACCTTTATACAATTTACCAAGAGAAGTAGCAGCTGGTAAAAAAGGTATTGGCGGTTTTAGTGCAAATCGTGGACACACTAGCGATTTAGATGAACTAAGTATTACGAGTGCCACCGTAAATATCTGGTTCACTAAATTCATGTTTACTAAGCCAGCCATTGGCCGTATTGAACATGTGTACAACGGTAAATCGTACTATTTTAACCAAAAAAATGTAGCAGAATTTGATTCTACGTTTTTAGCTACAAGCCGCAGAGGTATTGTAACAGCAGCTATTTTATTAGTAGATAAAGCAGAGAAATGTCCTGATCCTGAAATTGGCAGACTGCTGCAACATCCTGACATGGATCCAGCTGGTATTTATAGTATGCCTAATATGACTAATGCTGCAAGTGTAGATTGTTATGCAGCGGCATTAGATTTTTTAGCAAGCCGATATAGTAGACCTGATAAGAAGTATGGCCGCCTTAATCATTGGATAATGCACAACGAAGTAGATGCTGGCTGGGAATGGACAAATATGGGCGAGAAAACCGCTAGCCTTTTCATGGATGCCTATTTAAAATCAATGAGAATGTGTTACGCCATTGCTCGAAAATATAATCCTTACTCAGAAGTTTTTATAACACTTACACATTACTGGGCTTGGACGTCGCATCCTCGTTTTTATCCGTCAAAAGATTTAATGGAAATATTACTGCAATATACCAAAGCAGAGGGTGATTTTGAGTGGGCTATGGCACAGCATCCTTACCCACAATCATTGTTCGAGCCTAAAACTTGGTTAGATAGTCAAGTAAACTATACATTCAATTCGCAGCTCATAACATTTAAAAATTTAGAGGTTTTAAATGCATGGATAAAACTTCCAGAAGTTCTGTATAAGGGTAAAAAGAAACGTACGCTATGGTTGTCTGAAAATGGAACCAATTCAAGATCCTACTCTAAAGAAGATTTAGACAATCAAGCCGCTGGTTTTGCTTATACGTGGAAAAAAATGCAAGTGTTGGATGGTATTGATGGTTTTCAATGGCATAATTGGATGGACAACAGAAGTGAGGGTGGATTAAGAATTGGGCTTCGTCGTTTTCCTGATGATGAAACAGCACCAAGTGGTCCAAAGCCAGTTTGGTATGTATTTAAAGCTGCTGATACTAATAATGAAGCCGTGGTTTTTGATCAGTATAAAAAAATAATTGGTATTAAAGATTGGGACGAAATTAGAAATAAAAGTATTATTAAGCGATAAATGTTATAAATATTATAAATATTTTTGAAACTTACTTTTTTAAAAAATATCAAGTATGAGAATGCTATAGCCATAGGTCTTTATCGTATAGTAAGAAATATATAAGTATGCAGATTAAATATCAATCAAAATAAACGCAATAACATGTTTAATAGTTTGTATAAGATACTTGTCGCTACATGGTTATTTGTAATAATTGTTTTGTCTCAAAATGTTACTCTATCTGCACAAGCCTTACGTGAATTGGCAAATTCAAAAGGAAAGTTTATAGGCTGTGCAGCAAATAGTGCTATATTCTACGCAGCTTCACCCGAAGCTATAACGTATAAAAAAATTTTAGCGGAAGAGTTTAATATGATAGTTGCTGAAAATGAAATGAAAATGGGTAGCATATTGTTATCAAAAAATAATTATAACTGGACAAAAGCAGATTCTTTGGTAGCATTTGCTAATCAACATCAAATGCGTTTAAGAGGCCATACCTTGGTGTGGCACAATCAATTACCAGCTTTTATTTCATCTCACCCAACCGATTTTACCAGAACAAGCTTATTGGCAGAAATGAAGCAGCATATTCATAAGCTTGTTAGTAGGTATAATGGCCAAATAAAAGAATGGGATGTAGTAAATGAAGCATTGACAGATTCTAGAAATGGCAGTCTTAGAACGAATAGTATTTGGGCAAAAATTATTGGTAACGATTATATCGATTCGGCATTTGTATATGCTCATCAAGCAGATAGTTCAGCAGATTTATACTACAACGATTATAATATAGAATTCAATTTCAACTCAAAAACTAAAGCATTAATTGCACTAATGCAAAAGCTAAAGCAAAATAATATTCCAATTAGTGGCGTTGGATTGCAAATGCATTCAAGTTATAACATATCTGATTCTGAGATATCTAATGTTTTGAAACTTGTAAATATTCTGGCTAGTATGAATTTGAAAGTGGCTTTTACAGAGGTTGACTTGGGTATCCCAAAAGACAGCGTTAATGAGGCTACTTTGAAAATACAGGCAGCTTCATATTCTAAACTGGCTAGAGTTTTTATTGAAAACAAAGCCATTAAATCCATGATTTTTTGGGGCTTTACAGATAAATACACTTGGCTTACATATAGGCCACAACCAAAAGAACAACCCTTATTGTTTGATAATAATTATAAAAAGAAGCCAGCGTATTTCTTTTTGTTAGAGGCAATGAAATAATTACTTTAAATATTAAAAATTCAGTCACTTCAATTCGTATTAAGATGATAAAAAAAATTAGCTTTCCATTTGGAATTATTTTATTAATAACTATCCTAGCCTTTAAGGTTAATAAAAAGCCAGAAAAGAAACCAATGAACATCTTGTTTTTACTGGCCGATGATTTACGTTGGAACTCGCTGCATTGCACTGGTACGAGCTTTTTAATAACCCCTAATATTGATGCTATTGCAGCTCAAGGTATTACGTTTAAAAATGCTTGTGTAACTACGCCAATCTGTTGCTGCAGCCGAGCTTCATTACTTACTGGCCAATATATGAGCCGCAATGGTGTGCGAGATTTTGCCACCCAAATACCTGCCACCACTTTTATCAATACTTATCCTGGTGCTTTGCGTAGTGCAGGCTATTACACAGGTTTTGTAGGCAAGTACGGTGTTGGTGACATTAGAGCCGAAGACTTTGATTTTTCAGCTATTTCTGGGGGTAAACATTGGTTTCCAGTGCACCCCGAATTACAAGTACCCAAACTTAATAAAAACGGCAAACCAATACCTAATTTGCGCATCATTGGCGATTCAATTCACATTACTGACCGTAATGCCGACGATGCTATCGGATTTTTAAAATCAAGACCTAAAGGTAAACCCTTTAATCTTTCTGTAAGCTTTTTTGCACCACATGCCGAGGATACGCATCCAGATCAATATCGTTATAAACCATCTTCTGAGAAATATTATCAAAACATCAATATTCCAGTATCCGAAACTGCAACACAAGAAGCCTTAAATGCTTTGCCACCCTTTCTTTCAAACGAAAAAAATGGCGGCCGTATTCGCTGGCATTGGCGGTTTGATACACCCGAAAAATACCAGAAATACATGAAGGCCTATTACCGATTGGTTACCGATATGGATGCGGCTGTAGGTAGAATTATTGAAGAATTAAAAGCAGAAGGCGAATATGAAAATACCTTAATAGTATTCATGGGCGATAATGGCTATTTCCATAGCGATCATCAATTAGCAGATAAATGGTACCCTTATGAAGAATCTATTCGTGTACCATTAATCATTTACGACCCACGTTTGCCTGCTTCTTCAAGGGGTAAGTCTAACAATGAGTTTGCTTTAAATATTGATATTGCCCCAACTATTTTGGCTGCTGCTGGTGTGGCAAAACCAAGTGTTATTCAGGGCGAAGATTTATCGCCATTGTATCTTTCTAAAAATAAAAATTTGCTTTGGCGACAAGATTTTTTTGTAGAGCATCCTGTAATTGGAAGTAGTAATTTTATACCAGCTTCAGAAGCATTGGTTACTCACCAAGAGAAATACATCAACTGGCCATCTTACAAATACGAAGAATATTTTAATCTGAAGACAGATGTTAAGGAACTGCACAATGGGTTTAATGAACCAGAAAATCAAACAAAAATTGCTGCCTTAAAAAAACGTTTCGAATTGTTAAAAGCGAAGGCTAAATAATTTTATACCATGAAATATAAACATTATATACTTTTACTCTGCATTGCTATTATTGCTAACATAGCCAATGCTCAAGGCACTTTTACTGATACTGTGTTTAAAAAATATAGCATTAATAATCCGCAAGATTTTATTAATCGCTTAACGGAGGTAAATCTTGATATTGCTGAAAAAGGAATTATTTTATACGAGCCAGATAATAGAAAATTGCTTACAGGCTATGCATATAACGAAATGTACGATTGGGATTTGTACTTCGAAAATATATATATGAGCTACTATGGCGTTAGCGATTTTTGCTTTTCAAATCTTAAAAGTTTTTTAGGTCAGCAAGCCACTAACGGCTTCGTTTCTAGAACCTTGGTTGATAGAAGAGAAAGGCAACATTTTAAACCTTTTTTTGCACAAATAGCTTTGTTGGGGTCGCAACAAACGGGCAATTATAGTTGGTTAGAAGAACGAGCAGATAGAGGACTTAAACAACTAGGTCCGGTATTTAAAAATGTATCCTATTACGATCAAATTGCATTAAGTATTGAGTACTGGACACACTACTGCGATTTTGATAAAAACGGCTTGCCAGTTTGGAATAGTTCTGACCATTCTGGTATGGATAATCAAATATCAAGAGCAGGTAAATTAGATGCGTTTCGTTTTGAAGGTGTAGATCTTGCTTGCTATGTGTATAGAGAATTATTAGCCATGAAAATATTAGCAGATAAACTTGGTAAAGCCAATGATAGTAGAGCTTTTGATGCGAAAGCTAAAAGCCTAGCGAGTAAAATTAACACCATTTTCTGGGACGAAAAAGATGGTTTTTATTACGACCGTGATGAATATACTGGCAAACTTGTTAAAGTAAAATCGGTTGCTGGTTTTATGCCTTTATGGGTTGGTATTGCTTCGCCTAAAAGGGCAGAGCGTTTGGTAAAAGAGCACCTTACTAATACCAGAGAATTTTGGACAGAATATCCTGTGGCTGGTTATGCTAAAACAGAACCAGATTATAACAATGCCGTAAAAGATTGGGGTTGCAATTGGCGTGGTACCACTTGGATACCTACTAATTATATGATTATGCATGGGTTGCTTGATTATGGCTATAAAAATATAGCCCAGCAATTAGCCCAAAAAACACTTGACCTCGTGTATAAAAAAAATGAAGTAACCCGTGAGTATTACAATGGCGAAACCGCTGTCGGGCTTGGCTTGAAGCGCTTTTGGGGCTGGTCAGCATTGGGTTATTTAATGCCTTTTGAATTAGAGACGAATTACAACCCGATGCAGTTAAATCGCCCAAATAAAATTACAGCAATTGGCACGGATATGTTAGGCATTAAATTTTTAGAGTCAACCAAGCCAATTATGCACATTAATAAACGGTTGAATATTAAGTAGGAATTCGCAAAGATTGCAAATCATTTTTTGCAATAAATAAACGCAATATGAAACAAACAATAGTGGCTATAATGATTGCAATAGCAGCATTCATCAATGTTTCGGCCCAAGTACAAAATAGTAAACCTAATATAATTTGTATTGTGGCAGATGATTTAGGCTATAGTGACATTGGCTGTTATGGTGGTGAAATAAACACACCAAATTTAAACAAGTTAGCAAATGAAGGGGTGCGTTTAAGCAACATGCACAATGCAAGTATGTGTGTGTTGTCTCGTACATCTTTACTAAGTGGTAAATGGTGGCCTACAGTAGGTAGTGGGTTACGTAAAGGAAGTACTGTAGCAGAAGAATTAAAGAGTGCTGGTTACCGAACAGGTATTGTGGGCAAGTGGCATTTACAAGGCGAGCCAAATGATAAAGGATTTGATTATTTTTTTGGTTTTTTGGGTGGATTTTCCGGCTATTATAGTGGTGGTAAAGATTATAGAGAAAACAAGATTCCCTTCACAGATTTTGGAAAGGATTACTACAGTACAGATGCCTTTACTAATAAAGCTATAGAATTTATAAAACCGAATAAAGACGAGGCTAACCCAAAGCCATTCTTTTTGTATTTAGCCTACCAAAGTCCTCACAATCCATTGCAAGCACCTAAGGATGATGTGATGAAATACCGTGGTAAATATTTAAAAGGATGGCAAGCTATAAGAGAAGCCAGAATAAAAAATCAAATCAAATTTGGGGTTGTTAAAGCCGGTACCGCTTTAGTAGATTATCCTCAAAATTTGCCTAATTGGGAAACGCTAACGCCTGAGCAAAAAGACTTAGAAGATTTACGCATGAGTGTATATGCAGCCATGGTAGAAAAAATGGATAATGGTATTGGTAAGTTAATGAATGCACTTAAAGAAAATGGACAAGCAAACAACACCATGATACTTTTTTTAAGTGATAATGGTAACGACCCATTTTCTTCAACAAGTGAAAATATGTTAAAGAAAGGTATTTTGCCTGGCGAAGAAGGCGGTAACTGGCAAATAGGTATGGGATGGGCTTATGCAGGCGTTACACCTTATAGGCTATACAAAATCAGCCAACATGGTGGTGGAGTTACTACAGGTGCTATTGCATGGTATCCATCGCTAATAAAGCAAATGGGAAAAATTGATGCAAGTCCATTGCATGTAGTAGATATTATGCCAACATTTTTAAACATTGCCAATGCAAAAAAGTCAAGTATGTCAGGGTTATCAGGGCAATCATTTTTACCTGTTTTAAAAGGCGAAGGCTTTGTAAGAAAAGGGCCGATGTTTTTTCAGTTTGAAGACAATAGAGCTATTAGAACAGATAAATGGTGTCTCACAGAAGTAGATGGTAATGGCTGGGAATTGTATAATATTATAACCGATGCTTTAGAAACAAATGACATCTCAAAACAAAACCCAAAAGTAGTAGATGAGCTAGCTGCTACTTGGTTTAACTGGTGGAAAACTGAGGGTAATAAAACCAGTTACGAACCTAAAAGTACAAAAGTAAGTGAACACTACAGCCCACAAGGCGACCGAGGTTCTGGCAAAATATATCAGCCATCGGCTATGCCCATTGAGTTATCAAAACGCTTTAAATAATTGAATTAAAATATGAAACAGAGTAAATTTTTTAGAAAAATCATTTTTGTTAGTTTAATAGGATGTTGTTTATCGGTAAATGCACAACAAACAAGAAAGCCCAATATTATTGTAATTCTGGCCGATGATATGGGCTACGCAGATATTGGTGTGCAAGGCTCAGTAACTGATATTAAAACGCCAAATATAGATTCGCTTGCAAATGCAGGAACAAGGTTTAAAAATGGCTATGTAACTGCACCACAATGTTCACCATCAAGGGCTGGTCTAATTACTGGTAGATACCAGCAACGTTTTGGTTTTGATGAGATACCTACGGGTCCATTGCCATTAGACCAAATAACCCTTGCAGATAGACTTAAAAAAGTAGGCTATAGAACTGGTATGGTGGGTAAATGGCACTTAGATCCAAATGTAGTCACCACAAAGTGGGCAAAAATTTTTATGCCCGATGCTGTAGTAACCAATGGTAGGCTTTCAGGCGTGCCATTGGCCAAAAGAATTCCTTATCTGCCCGGTAACAGGGGGTTTGATGAGTTTTATACAGGCGAGGTGAACGATTATTACACCAATTTTAACATAGAAGATAAGACCTTGGCTAACGAAGCAAAAATGGTAAAGCCCACTGGCTTCAGGATTGATTTACAAACAGAGGCCGCTAAGCAATTTATACAACGCCAAAAGACCGAGCCATTTTTTCTATACATCGGTTATTATGGCCCGCATGTACCACTTGAGGCTACTAAAAAATACTTAGATCGTTTTCCTGAAAATATGCCCACAAGACGGCGTTATGCACTGGCAATGATTGCGGCTATTGATGATGGTGTGGGTGAGCTGTGCAGTACTTTAAAAGCAATGGGTATTGATAAAAATACCATCATCATTTTTACAAGTGATAATGGTGCACCGTTGGGGCTTACCAAGCAAGATGTGCCAATAAATGATGCTAGGGGCAATTGGGATGGATCATTAAATATTCCTCTTTTGGGCGAAAAAGGGATGCTAAGCGAAGGTGGTATTAAAGTACCTTTTATCATGTCGGGTGTTGGTATTCCAAAAGGTAAAGTATTTAACAACGCTATTTCTACATTGGATATTGTACCTACATGCCTTGCCGTTGCTGGTTCTGGCACTGATACATTGTTAGATGGTACTAATTTACTGCCTTATTTAACCAATAAAAAAGCAGCCAATCCACATGAAAGTATGTTCTGGCGTTTTTGGTCGCAAACGGCAGTTCGGTCGGGTAATTATAAGTTTTTAAACGCTGGTAATGCTGGCTCGTATTTGTTTGATTTAAGCAAAGACCCAGAAGAAAAAAATAACATCATTGCTCAGCAACCAGCCATAGCAAACCAGCTAAAAGCATCTTTAGAAACCTGGACCAAACAATTACAACCAGTAGGTATTCCTAACAACAATTTACGTGACCAAGAAGTTAATTGGTACAAATACTATTTAGAAAAAAAATAGTATTCGAAATACCCTATCATTTAAAAAAAATTTCATTAATAAATAAAAATAATGGTTTTGTTTAGTAAAAAAATAACGGCAGTTTTTATTGTATTTGGCCTATTATTTTGTGCAGTAAGTACACATGCACAAAAAGCTGCACCCCTTTTTGTGTACGACTTTGAGCTAAAACAGTACACTATTCCTCAGCGAGTTGCTTTTTTAGATAGTTTGGGTTTTGCTGGGCTTACTTTTCCTGTAAATAACAATAACGATTTTGCTACGCTTAATCAATATTTAGAAGCAGTAAACAGCAATAAAAAATTTTCAATATCAGCCGTATTTACAAGTTTTTCTTTTGCAGAAAATAACAAGAATAAAGATGTATGGCGAACATTGATAGATAAAATTCAAGGTAAAAATATAAAGCTTTGGGTAATATTTAACGGCGGCACGCCTACGCATCAACAGCTTATTGACTCTATAAAATCCATTGCTGCTTACACCCAAAATGCAGGGGTAGAAATGGTGATTTACCCACACGATAAAACCCTTATCTCAAGCATGGATTCTTCGGTGGCTTTAATAAAAGAAACCGGTTTAAGCAACGTTTTTACCAGCTTTCATTTGTGCCACGAGTTAAGAGCTGGTAATGCAAAAAAATTATTAGAAGTTGGTAGACGAAATGCCCCGTATATAAAAATAGCTACTATTTCGGGTGCCGATTATCTAGTGCCTTACCAACATACACCAGATTGGAGTGATGCCATTAAACCTTTGTACAAAGGTGATTTTGACACACAAGAATTTGTACAAGTATTGGCACAAATTGGGTTTACTGGGCCTACATTTTTGCACACATTTGGCATTAAAGAACCATCACCCCAAGAGCGTTTAAGTAAGTCGCTAACGAAGTGGAATGAGATGAGCAAAAACGTGGCAACTATAATGGCAACCGACATCACCAAAACTTTAGATGCACCAGAATCTGCTTATTTTGACAAAGGTTCTCAAGTATGGTACGTATCTAATTTGGGTGGTGGTTTTGTAACGCTAGAAAAAGATAACTATGGCTGGATTTCTAAGCTTGATACCAATGGTAAAATAATTAAAAGCCGTTGGGTACAAGGGTTAGATGCACCAACTGGCATTGCTTCCTATGGTAATAAACTGTACGTTGGCGATAGGGGTGTGCTAGTAGAAATCGATATTCCATCTGCAAAAATTATTCGTAGAATCCCTTTAGTAGGTTCGCAATTTGTAAATGATGTAGCGGCTGCGCCAAATGGTGATATTTATGTGTCAGATACATTTACCGATACCATTTATCGCCTACCACACAACGGTAAAATTGAAGTGTTTTATGCCTCTCATAAATTAGAATATCCCAATGGCTTGTGGGTAGATGGAGATGATTTAATTATTGCTACTTGGGGGCCAATGACCAATAGAGCCACTTTTGAAACTAGTAGAAAAGGCACTTTGAAAAAGCTGAATATTCAAACAAAAAAATTAGAAAATGTAGGTGCAGGTTTGCCCATTGCTAATATGGATGCAGTGGTTAAATATGGCAACTATTATTATGCATCAGACTGGGTTGGTGGCAGACTATTACGAATAGATGCAGCAGGTAAACAGAAAGTTATGTTGTCAGGCTTTAGCCAATTTGCTGATTTTGGAATTGATAGTCAGCGAGGTGTGCTTATGATGCCTGAAATGAGTACTAACAGGGTTTTCACCATTCAATTATCTAAATAAAATTTTTACAATTAAACCAATCACTTAAAAATTAAACCACATGAAAAAGGTAGTAGTAGTTATGGCATTATTTTTTGCCGTTGGCATTTCAAATGTTTCTGCACAAGACGCAGCAAAACCGAAAAAGGAACAATTTGGCTGGAACAAAAAGTACATGGATGAAATTGGTGTATCTGCCGATGTGCAAGCAAAAATTGAAGCTGTAAAAAAAGAAAATGATGCAGAATTAAAAGCTGTTAGAGAAAATGCAACATTAACACCAGAGCAAAAAAAGGAAGAATTAAAAGTCGTGAATTCTAAAAGACAAAAAGCAATTTCAGCATTATTGACACCAGAGCAGTTGGCTAAAAGAGATGAAATTGTGGCTCGCATTGCAAAGGCAAATGCAGCTATGTAATTTGAGTAATAGTTAAAAAGATACAGTAAAAATTTTAGTACCAGTATGCAAATCTTATTTACATACTGGTACTTATAAAATTTTGGGACTGCCGCTGAGATTAGTAATTTAATTGTTGCGTTAAATTGATGATAATGAGTTTTGATAGACGTAAATTTTTAAAAATAGCCACGAATGTTGCTGGTGTAGGTTTAGCAAATCATGTATTTGCAAGTAATTCATCAACAGATTTTTTTTTGGCAAATTTGAATGATAATTCGATTGGTGCAAGTAAGGAAAATTTACGTTGCGAGTTTATAAAATCGCCGTTAGGTATTGATGATTTGCAACCTAGTTTAACTTGGTTTATAGATGATAATAGGCGAAATGTTTTGCAATCATCTTATCGCATTTTAGTGGCCACTAATCCTCAAATATTAGCAGCTAATAAAGGTGATTTATGGGATAGTGGCGAGGTATTTTCTCAAGACTGTAACCTTATAAAATACAATGGTACACAGCTTCAATCTATGCAACAATGTTATTGGAAAGTTTTTATTAAAGCTACAGCAAATGGCAAGGTTGAATCTGCATGGTCTGATGTTGGTATGTGGGAAATGGGTTTGTTGCAACCAAAAGATTGGAAAGGTAGTTGGATACAGTCTGAAATAAATAAACCAGTTGATAACGAGGCAACACAACTGTGGGGTAAAATGACACTCATTCCTCATAAGTACAACAACTTTAAAAATAACCAATTACTGGCTGCATCTGCCTATAAAAAGGGGCAAGAAATGGTAAATAATGTATTACCAGCACCAATATTTAAAACATCGTTTAATGCTGCCAACACTATTAAAAAAGCAAGGTTGTACATATGCGGTGCTGGCTTTCAAGAAGCATTTATAAACGGGCTGCCAGTTAGCAATCGGATGCATGACACTAGCGTAACACATTACCCCGAAAGGGGCGGCTATACAACGCATGATGTTACAAATTTAATTAAGCAAGGCAATAATGTTATTGCTGTTACAGTGGGTTCTGGTTGGTTTCACGAAGTACTAGTTTGGGGCAATCCAAATAAAATTTTTGGAAAACCAGGATTAATGGCACAGCTTGAAATTGAATATACCAATGGAAAGCAACTTACTATTGCTACCAATAATAAATGGCAAACTGCGGTTGGGCCTATTATTAAAAGTGATTATTATGCTGGTGAATTATATGATGCGAGAAAGGCAGATATTGAAAATAAAGACATTGTTTGGACAAATGCTAAAGAAATAGCACCACTTATTCCAAAATTAACAGCCCAAAAGTGCGAGCCTGAAAGGGTAGTACGAAGAGTAAAACCAGTAGCTATTACAGAGCCAAGAAAAGGTGTTTATGTGGTAGACTTGGGTGAGCTTATTGTAGGTACAATAGAGCTAAATGTAAAAGCATCAAACGGCACTCCTGTAATTATGCGTACAGCAGAAGTTGTTTGGGGTGAAAAAAATGAAGGTAAAAATTTTAAAGCTGATTTATTACACTTTGATGATTTTGAAAACGATAAACCTATAAAAGGCATGATTGCATCAAAAGCTAGAGGTGGTGCATATTTTGCTTATGGCTTTAAAGCAGATATGATGGATAAGGCAATCCCAAGTTTTCATTTAGGTTGCCCAACTATTGTTTACATAGCAAAGGGCAGCACAAATGGTGAAATATATAGGCCGAGTTTTACCATCCACGCTTTTAGATATATTGAGATACAGGGACTTACTGCAAAACCCACTTTAGATATAGTAACGGGGCTAGTAATTACAAATGATAGTGATACTATCGGGTCATTTACTTGTGGCAATAAAGATTTCAATGATATATGGGAGGCAAGTATCAATTCTACGCGTTATAACACACACGGCATGAGTTGGGATAATTGTGTAGAGCGTCTGCAATCTCAGGTGTATAATGCTTGGTCTGCACCATTTATATCTTATATACTTCACTCGCCAAACCTTTGGAAAAAAATACTTGCCGATCAGCGTTTGCAAAATGTACTTACACCTGGTTCTGAAAAATTTACAGGCACAATTTATGGTAAGCGATTTTTTGCAGTGCCAGCAATGTACCCAGTAACACAAGGTGTAACAGTTGAACTGCCAATGGAATTATACATGAGATATGGCGATAAACAAGAGCTTGAAAATCATTATCCTCATATGAAAGCTTGGTGTAAAGCCATGTTTCCTGCCAACGATGGGGTAATTGCTTCCATTGCTACCATGGCTGCTTGGAACGATCATTTTTATGCTGAAGCATCTGATGACTGTGCTTGGCGGCCAGAATTAAATCAACCAGCTTTTATGAGTATGATGATGTATAAAAACATTATGGATACAATGAAAGTTGCTCAGGTTTTAAATAAAACCAACGATGTGGTTGACCTAGAGAATTTAGCGGGTAAAATAAAAAAATTAGTAAACAATACTTGGTACAACGCTACTAATAAAACCTATGGCTCTGCAAAAAATAAAAAAACACAACAAGTAGATGATAGTACAGGCTGGCATGGTATGATGGCCTTAGCCATTACTTGCGACATAGCACCTAAAGATGATGTACCAATGATTGTTTTAAATTGTATTAGAGACATGAAGGAAAAGTATAACAACCATCATGCTGCTGGTCATATTACACATCAATTACTTTACGATGTGTATAGTAATAATGGCCTGATAGAAACTTGTTACGATATGATGAATGCTAATTCTTATCCTAGTTTTAAATGGATATTGGCACAATCGGGCAGCCATACAATTTCAGAAGGACCAACTTCAGAAGATATGTTGCCATCTAAAACTACTGTAGCTCAGAACGAGTGTCAAGAGCCGGCACGCTGGTTTACACAAACTCTGTGTGGCATATCGCCAGACTTTAATGAGCCAGCGTTTAAACATATTTTTCTTCAACCTCAATTTCCAAAAAAATTACCATCTGCATCGTTAAAAACTACTACTGCTTATGGCAAATTAGAGAGCTCGTGGGTACAGAAAAATAATACTATAAATTGGAAAGTAGTAATACCAGTAAATAGTTATGCTACTGCTATTCTTCCTGTTTCTTTTAACAACGTTAAAGAAAATAATACCTTGTTAGAAAAGATAGAAGGATGTAAAATTCTAAATAAAAATGGGGCTAGTGTGCAGTTTGTCTTAGGTTCTGGCACTTACAACTTTACTTTTCCATCACCTCAAAATAAACCATCCTTATTAAGTAAACTAACATAATAATTTATCAATTGATTTCTATCCATTAATCACAACTTAAATATTGAATCATGAAAAAGACAGCAGTGTTATCAGTTTTACTTATGTTTTCTATTACATCTACTGTATTTGCACAAGATGATAAGCCCAAAGGAAAATACGAGAGGAATGAAAAATATTTAGATGAAGGCGGCTTGAGTGCAGAGCTACAAGTTAAAATTGAGAATGTTAAAAAAATAAATGACGAAAAGGTAAAAGCTGTAAATGCTGATAAGTTTATGCCAAAGATGCAAAAACAAGAACGATTAAAAGAATTAAAAATAGAACGAAAAAGAGAGATTGATGCATTGCTTGCTAGTGAAGATCCTGATAAGGATACACCTGCAAAAAAGAAAGGCAAAAAGAAAAAAGAAATGCCAGCATTACAATATTAGTGGGCCTTTGAATTGATAACCAATCGTGTTTTAGAAGCAATTTTAAAGCCGCTTAAAAATATGAAAATGAAAAAAATAGGGTCACTTTTAATCCTTGTTTTGGCTTTTAACAGTATAGCTAATTCTCAAACGATAATTGGTTTTGGTTGGGCAAAAAACTCGGTGAATACAACCGTTTTTAGAAAAAACTCGGTAGTGTCATTCAATAATTTTCAGTTTGTAGCTTATTACGATAGTTTGGGTTTCATCGTATTGGCAAAAAGAAAACTAAACACCGAAAATTGGGAAACTAATACTACGGCAG
Organism: Parasediminibacterium sp. HNIBRBA5674; assembly: GCF_056745525.1. Classification (NCBI taxonomy): domain Bacteria; kingdom Pseudomonadati; phylum Bacteroidota; class Chitinophagia; order Chitinophagales; family Chitinophagaceae; genus Parasediminibacterium; species Parasediminibacterium sp. HNIBRBA5674. The sequence continues at coordinate 15,007 of NZ_JBQWIE010000027.1, forward strand.
TTAAAGGCAATGTTAAAGATGCACATAATTCAATAAGCCTAATGATAGATGGCGAGGGGTACTTACACGTCGTTTGGACGCTTCATTCAAATACCCTGTACTATTATAAAAGCACTAAGGCTTACGGGCTTGTTTTAACACCTGAAATGCCAATGGTTGGTATTAAAGAAAAACACGCAACTTATCCTGAGTTTCATAGGTTAGCTAATGGCGATTTGCTTTTTTTTTATAGAGATGGCAGTTCTGGCAATGGTAATTTAGTCATCAATAAATATGTAGTTGCTACAAAAAAATGGAGTCGTTTGCAAGACATTTTAATAGATGGACAAGGTCATAGAAACGCTTACTGGCAAGCCTGTACAGATGTAAAAGGGGGCATTCATATTTCTTGGGTTTGGCGAGAAACTGGTGATGTGGCTACCAACCACGATTTGTGTTATGCCACATCTACCGATGGCGGTATTACCTGGCACAAAACCACTGGCGAAAATTATCAATTGCCCATTACAGAAGCTACTGCCGAAGTGGTGGTAAACATTCCTCAAAAAAGCGAATTAATTAACCAAACATCTATGGCTACCGATGAGGATGGTAAGCCTTATATTGCTACTTACTGGCGGCCAGCTGGCACGTCAGTTCCTCAATACCATTTGGTATATTTTAATGGTACAAAATGGCTTACACAACAAATTGCAAGCAGACAAACACCTTTTAGTTTAAGTGGTGGCGGTACTAAAAAAATTCCTATTGCCAGGCCACAAATTATGGTAAGTAATACTAAGGGAAAATTGATGGCTATTGTGTTGTATAGAGATATTGAACGTGGTAGTGTAGCATCTTTAGCCAAGTGTAGCAACCTCTTAAAAAACGTGTGGCAGATAGAAGATATTACCAAAACATCTTTAGAAAGTTGGGAACCATCTTACGATACTGAGCTTTGGAAAACAAGTAGAAAGCTAAACATTTTTATACAAAAAACAGGGCAAGGGGATGGTGAAAAATTAGATACGATGCAACCTCAACCTGTATATATCTTAAGCTATAAACCATAGTTAAGCTGAGTTTATTAAATTATTTATTGGGGTTGTACAAAAAATGTGTTACAAAAAATAAATCATGCAAAAAAGGTATAAAAAATATAAAATAGTGTTGGCTAAAACATCTGCTACAATTTGTTTGGTGCTGCTAATATTGTGCATTGGCTATGCACAAAAACTACCTTCTAAAAAAGAAGTAATTAAGCAAATGACTATGGTTGCAGATTGGCAACTTGCACAAAAATGGTCTGAAGCAAAGCACCCTAATGGCAATAGAATTATGGGACCAAATACTTGGGAAGCTGGTGCATTTTACCCAGGCATTTTAGAAATATATCGGGTTACAAAAAATGAAAAATATCTAGATTCTGTAAAAAATATTGCTGTACTAAATGGTTACAAAGGCGGTGATCAACTGCGTAATGGCGATCATCAAGCCATTTTTCAAAGCTATTTAGAACTGTATGAATTTGATAAAAATTCAGCGTATTTAGCCGCAGCAAAAAATACATTAGACTCTATTATAGCCAATCCAAAAAATGGTGCATTAGAATATAGTTGGTGCGACTTATTGTTTATGGCACCACCCATTTGGGCTAGGTATGCTGCTATTACCAACGAACAAAAATATCTAGATTTTCAAGACAAAATTTATTGGGAAGCCGTAACTAATTTACAAGATACGGCTACACATTTATTTTATAGAGATAACCGTTTTAAAACACTAAAATCTGCAAGTGGCAATCCTATTTTTTGGTCTAGGGGCAACGGGTGGGTAATGGCAGGTTTGGCAAGATTATTAACTTATATGCCTAAAAAATATCCTAATAGAAATCGCTACGAAAACCTTTTAAAACAAATGGCCGCAGCACTAAAACCATTGCAGCAAAATGATGGATTTTGGAAATCTAATTTGTTAGAGCCAACCCTTTATCCAATGGGCGAAACGAGTGGTACAGTATTTTTTTGTTACGCAATAGCTTGGGGTATTAACAATAACATACTAAATAAAAAAGAATACCTACCAGTGGTACAAAAGGCTTGGGCTGCGTTGTCCACAGCTATTCATCCTGATGGGCAATTGGGCTTTGTACAGCCTGGTGGCGATAGGCCGTACTTGTGTAAGTATGAAATGAGTAATTGGTATTCGGCTGGTGGTTTTTTAATGGCGGCAAGGCAAATTCTTAAACTTAATTGATTACAAAACAAGCGATAATGACCATCATGACAAAACAATTTCTAACAGCCTTTAGCATTGTTGTAACTCTAAGTCTATCCGCCTAAAATGAAACTTTTGAGAATATATTTCAAAAAAATAAAAACAAAGCAATGAAACTAGCCCTCTTTTTTTTATCAACAGTGCTATTAAGCAATAATCTATTGGCTCAAAAAAAGCCCAATATTGTTTTTATTTTAGCTGATGATTTGGGAAGAAATGATTTGAGTTGTTATGGTAATGTTTTTAACGAAACACCCAATATTGATAAGCTGGCTAAGAGTGGTTTACGCTTTACACAAGCTTATGCTGCTTGCCCAGTTTGCTCGCCCACAAGGGCATCTATAATGACTGGTAAATACCCTGCACGGTTGCAATTGACCAATTTTTTAGGTGGGAATAAAATCGATCCAGCATCGCCTGTATTACCTGCAAAGTGGAAGCAATATTTGGAAACAAAAGAAATAACAATTGCAGAATTGTTACACCAAAACGGGTACAAAACTGGCATGGTTGGTAAGTGGCATTTGGGTGGTTCTGATTCATCTTCACCATGGAATCAAGGGTTTGATGATGCTAAAGTGATTGGTAGAAATGGGCTAGATTATTATAATTATAGCATCAACATCAACTCAAATAAAAAAGAAAATGAGTTTACCGATAATGGCAAAGAATACTTGACAGATAAGCTTACTGATTACGGAGTTTCGTTTATAAAACAAAATAAAGAGCAGCCATTTTTTTTGTATTTAGCTTATTCTGCACCTCATGTTTTGCTAGTGCCTCGTGGCGATAAGTTGGGTAAGTATTTTAGAAAGTATAATAAGTTTGATAGAAAATACAACCCTAATTATGCAGCAGTAATTGAAAGTTTGGATGATGGTGTGGGTGTGATAATGCAGACCTTGAAAGACCAAGGATTATTAGAAAATACCATTGTTATTTTTACATCGGATAATGGCGCTCTGGGCTTAGATGAATTGGGGCCAGTGCCGACGGTTAACGATCCACTACGCAAATGGAAAGGCCATATTTACGAAGGTGGTACTAGCATACCAGCGATAGTAAGCTGGGCTGGAAACATAACACCAGCAAGTATTTCAAACAAATATTTTAGTACTATAGATTACTTGCCCACACTTTGCAATGTTATTGGCGAAACAAAAATTCCAGATAATGTAGATGGTATAAGTTTACTGCCAGAGTGGTTGCACCCTACTATTAGCACTGCACAATCCAACCCATTATTTTGGCATTATCCACATTTTTCTAATCAGTTAGGTAGGCCAGCTGGTTCTGTACGTGTGGGTGACTTTAAGTTGGTAGAAAATTATGAGACTGGCAAATTAGAATTGTACAATTTGAAAGATGATATTTCAGAATCAAACGATTTAGCTGCAACCATGCCAGCCAAAACACAAGAGCTGTACAACCTTTTAGCCAATTGGCGAAAAGAAGTAAATGCACAAATGCCCATTAAAAATCCGGCATATAAAAGCAAGAAATAAAAATAGTTATGAGAAATTTTAGTAAATGTTTACTGGCTATATTTTTTTTTGGCAGCAACGCTTTTGGGCAGCAAATAAAAACTATTAAAAAGCCTGTTTACCTTTTTTCTTATTTTAAAAATAATGGGGCAGATGGGTTGCATTTAGCTTATAGTGAAGATGGTTTTAATTGGCAATCTTTTAACAACGATAGTAGTATTTTAAGGCCAATGGTTGGCAACGATAAGTTGATGCGAGACCCTTGCATTATTCGTGGGGCAGATGGTTTGTTTCATATGACGTGGACGGTAAGTTGGAAGGAAAGAACCATAGGCTACGCTAGTTCTAGCGATTTGGTGCATTGGGGAAGCCAGCAAAATATACCAGTAATGATGCACGAGCCGACAGCAAAAAACTGCTGGGCACCAGAAATTTTCTATGACGATGCTAATAAAGATTATATGTTTTATTGGTCTACAACTGTACCTGGTGCTTTTCCAGAAACTGAGAAACAAAAAGGCAACAATAACCACCGTATTTATTACACTACTACCAAAGATTTTAAAACCTTTACCAATACCCAATTGCTATGGAAAGGCAACTGCAACGTTATTGATGCTACCATCAAAAAAATTGCTAACAAGTACTGTTTATTTCTGAAGGATGAAACAGAACGCCCCGATAAAGTAAAGCGAATTTATATGCTTACAAGCGATAGTTTAACACAGGGCTATGGTGAATTGAAACCACCTGCCATTACTGGTGATTATAATGCCGAAGGACCAACGCTTGTAAAAGTAAAAGACGAATGGCTGTTGTATTTTGATAAACCTATTTTGCACCAATATGGGGCTTTTAGTTCTAAAGATTTGCATACTTGGGTTGATGTATCGGATAAAATATCTATCCCCAAAGGCTTAAGGCACGGCTCTATTTTTACAATTACAAGAAAAGAATTTGAAATACTTTCAAAAGGCTTAATAAGCCCTTTAAAATAACCAGTCCAATTTTAAACATGAAAAAAATCACTTTTACATTATATTTTTTAGGCATCTACTTTTTTGCTATTGCCCAAAGTAGTATTGCTTTAACAATTAATACTAGTAATGAGTTTAGAGATGCCGTAATTGCAAAAAAATCAGATGATTCATATTTTATACAACTTAATGGTAATAATGCATTGGTGCAATTAGATGCTGTAAATGCTCAATACGATTTTGCAAAAATAAATTACCTCAGTTTCGATTACAAGGTTACTTCACGAGTAGCTGATATCAAACTATATTTTGATTCTGAACTAAAAAAGCAACCAGTTTTATGCGAAACGTTTAAGCCAGCAGACAGTTTTAAAACCGTAATTTTCAGGTTAAACGAAAGCCTTGATTTTAAGCAAGTAATCAAAAATTTTTATCTTGGTTTTGGTAAAAATTCGGGTAAATCAATTACCATAAAAAACATACAATTGAGGGCTGCAACTAAGGCCGAGATTGCTGATGAACCTATTTATATAGACAATGGAAATGTAAGACTTGGTGTAGATGTTACAGGTGGTGGCAGCGTATTTTATTTTGCCGAAACTGCCACTCGTAGAAACCTATTAAACCATGCCGATAAAGGCCGTTTTGTACAGCAATCTTATTATGGTGTAAAAGATGGCAGCCTTTGGGGCAAAAAGCCTTGGGCTTGGAATCCTGTGCAAGGTGGTGGCTCTAGTGAGTCTGGTAGCAGCCCGGCAAAAGTGTTGGAAAAGAAAATTACTAAAAATACAATCTACATAAAATCACTACCAAAACACTGGGCTACAGGTGCAGATATTGATGATGCTACTATGGAAGAAACAATCACGCTTCAAAAAAACATTGCCCATATTATTTATACATTTCGATATAATGGAACAGTAGAACACCCTAGCAAAGCACAAGAGTTGCCAGCTGTATTTGTTGACTATGCTCTAAAAAATCTGGTGTTTTACAAAGCAGATAAACCTTGGACAAAAGACACACTTACTAGTGTAGTACCAGGCTGGCCAAATGAGTCGCAAAAAATGAATGAAAACTGGGCGGCTTATGTTGATGATGAGCAGTGGGGCATAGGTGTGTATGTACCAGGAACCAATACCATGACTACTTACAGGCACAATGGCGATTTAGTTACAGGCCCGTATGGTGGTGCCTGTTCGTATTTAGCACCTGTTCGTAAATTTAGTATTAAACCTGGCTTTGTATTTACTTACGATGTGTATTTAATGATAGATAAACTACCAGAAATAAGAGAAGCGTTTTATAAAATTCATGGTAAAAAATAAGTAATGAAATACCAACTAGCACAAATAAATATTGCCAAAATGTTGGCCCCAGCCGATGATCCAATTATGGCAGACTTTATGGCCAATTTAGAACGAATTTATGAAGTGGCTTTTGCATGGGATGGTTTTATTTGGATGTATAAAACCGAAGAAAATAACAATCAATCGCTTTGCATTTTTGACGATGATTTTTTAATTACAAATCTCTCAGTTTGGGCTAGTACAGAAGCGTTGTTCGATTATGTCTATAAATCTGATCATGTAGAAATTTTTAAACGTCGGAAGGAATGGTTTGAGAAAATACCAGAAATATACATGGCATTATGGTATATACCTGAAGGACACAAGCCAACAGCAGATGAGGCTAAAGAGCGTTTATTATACTTACGACTACACGGCGAAACACCGTATGCTTTTAGTTTTAAAAAACGATTTACAGCCCAAGAAGCAGCTAATTTTCAGCATTAATCAATAACCCACAATTATTAATTTAATACAACAAATACCATGAAAAAAAATAAATGCTTAATAGCATGTTTATTGCTTGTAACTATTGTATCAGCTCAAAAAAAGCCCAATATTGTTTTAATTATGGCTGATGATATGGGCTTTTCTGATATTGGTTGTTATGGCAGCGAAATACCTACCCCAAACCTCGATGCTCTGGCTGCAAATGGCTTGCGATTTACACAGTTTTACAACACGGCAAGATGCTCGCCTACAAGGGCTTCTTTGCTTACAGGGTTGCACCCACACCAAGCAGGTATGGGGCATTTAGCCGAAGAAAAAATAGGTATTGCTACTGATGGTAAGCCTGGCTATTTGGGCTATTTAAACAACAACTGCATTACTATTGCTGAAGTACTTAAAACCGCAGGTTACAACACCTATATGGCTGGTAAATGGCACTTAGGTATGAGGGATGAAAGCAAGTGGCCACTGCAACGTGGGTTCGATAAATTTTATGGTATTTTGACTGGTGCAACGAGTTACTTAGCCCCCGCTTTTCCACGAGAATTAACTGCCGATAACAAGCAATTGCCCAAGCCAACAAATGCAGATTATTATACCACAGACGCCTTTACAGATTTTGCCATAAAAACCGTAGAAGAGAACGATTCTAAAACCCCATTTTTTTTATACTTAGCTTTTAATGCACCACACTGGCCATTGCAAGCAAAGGAAGAAGATATTAAAAAATTTGTAGGCAAATACAAAATTGGTTGGGACAAAATAAGAGATGCAAGATTGGCCAAAGAAAAAAAAATAGGCATTATTGGCAAGGATGTGCAACTATCTACACGGGATGCCAATGTAAGAAATTGGGATAGTTTAAGTGTGCAAGAGCAAATAGATGTAGATTATAGAATGGCCGTTTATGCAGCCCAAGTGTATCGATTAGATATGAATGTAGGAAGGCTAGTGGCTACCTTGAAAAAGCGTGGCGAATTAGATAATACGTTGATTGTTTTTTTATCTGATAATGGTGCTTGTGCCGAACCTTACAAAGAGTTAGGCGGTAATGAACAAAACAAAATCAACGATGCAGCCGTCACTGGAAATGTATCTTATGGTACTGGGTGGGCCAATGTTTCTAACACACCATTTCGTAAATTTAAGTCTAACTTATACGAAGGTGGTATTGCCACACCATTAATTGCCCATTGGCCCAAAGGTATAAAAGCAAAAGCTGGTAGTACTAACACATCACCCAGCTGCTTAATGGATATTTTGCCTACGTTTTTAGCTGTTAGTGGGGCTATATATCCGACCAATTTTAAAGGACAAAACATTACAGCCTTGCAAGGTAAAAGCTTATTGCCAATACTTACCAATAAGCCACAAGAAAACGATACCGCACGTATTTTTTATTGGGAACAATATGGTTTTAAAGCAATTAGGGAAGGTGATATGAAAGCTGTTTTTACAGTAAAAAACGCCTACGACAAATCTGGAAAAGGCGAGTGGGAATTATTCGATTTATCAGTTGATAGAATTGAGCAAAATAACTTGGCAACCAGCAACCCCACAACGCTAAAAAGCTTAATAGCCAAATGGAATATTTGGGCTGCAAAATCGCAAGTAATTTCTGTACCAGTAGGAACTGATATTAAAGAATAAATAAAAGACACACTTTTCAAACATGGCAAATGGTTTTATAAATATAAATAAGCTCTTTTTTTTGCTTGTAATCTTAACCAGTCAATTTGTTTTCGTTGATACTACTTACAGCCAAGCAGATGGTTTAAAAAAGAATTTTTTTTCGCCACCAAACGCTTCTAAGCCAGGTGTTTATTGGTATTTTATGGACGGAAATATTGATAAAGCGGCCATTACCGCCGATTTAAAATCTATGAAATCTGTAGGAATAGGTTCAGTAATATTTCTAGAAGTAAATGTTGGTGTTCCTCGTGGTAAAATTAATTTTTTAAGCAACGAATGGCAAGATTTGTTTGCTTTTGCCGTGAGCGAAGCTGAAAAAATGGGAATCGCCGTTACACTTGGCTCTGGGCCAGGTTGGGCTGGTAGTGGCGGCCCGTGGGTAAAACCTGAGCAATCAATGCAACACTTAGTTGCAAGCGCTACTACAGTTGAAGGGCTTTTTGTATTTAGAGATACGCTAGCTAAACCTTTACCTAAAAAGCCATTTTTCGGCGAACAAACGCTACCAGAAAAGTTTAAAAAGCTAAGAAATGATTGGTACGAAGACGTAGCTGTATTGGCATATCCTACACCTAAAATTGCAAGTAAAATTACTGATATTGACGAAAAATCACTTGTTTATAGAGCGCCATATTCTTCAGCAAAAAATGTAAAGCCGTTTTTAAATATGCCTGCCTCTTACAACGAAATCACAGCTTCTGTTGTAGATCAATCGAAGATTATAGATTTAACGTCGTTATTAAAAGTTGATGGTAGTTTAATGTGGGAAATACCTGCAGGTAAATGGACGATTGTACGAATTGGTAAACGTAATAACGGTGCTATCACTAGGCCAGCACCACAGCCTGGCTTAGGTTTTGAATGCGATAAATTAGATAGTAATGCACTTGATGCACATTTTGATGCTTTTTACGGTAAGCTTTTAAAAAAAACTGGTTCGGCCAAACCTAATAATGAAGGCGGCTGGAAAATGTTGCATATTGATAGCTGGGAAATGGGGGCTCAAAACTGGACACAGAGGTTTCGACAAGAATTTACACAACGGCGAGGATACGACCCTTTAAAATACCTGCCTACTTACATGGGGCAAACTGTAGGAAGCCTTGAACAAAGTGAACGATTTTTATGGGACATGCGATTAACAGCACAAGAACTTGTAATACAAAACCATGCTGAAAGATTAAAAGAACTTGGTCGACGAAACGGCTTTAAACTATCGATAGAACCTTACGATATGAACCCTACTTCAGATATGGATTTAGGAAGTGTAGCCGATGTGCCAATGTGCGAATTTTGGTCTGAAAATCTAGGATTTAACGCAACATTTAGTTGCTTTGAAGCCACTTCTATTGCACATATTCAAGGTAAAAAAATAGTTGCCGCCGAGGCTTTTACAGCCGATGTTAATGAAGCTTGGAAAAAGTATCCTAGCAATATGAAGGATCAAACAGACTGGGCTTTTTGTATGGGAATAAACAAGTTGGTGTTTCATACTTTTGCTCACAAACCTTACGGTGATAATTTAAAACCTGGGGTTGTTATGGGGCCTTATGGTGTGCATTGGGATAGGGCACAAACTTGGTGGCCTATGGTTTCAAGCTATCACGAATATGTTAGTAGATGCCAATACATGCTTTCACAAGGCAAATACGTTGCAGATATTTTATATTTAACCCCCGAAGGTGCACCACAAGTTTTTAAATCACCAAGTTCGGCACTAGAAGGCTCAGCTTTTTTACCTGATAAACGAGCATATGCATTTGATGCTTGTTCACCAATTCTTTTACAAAAAGCGTCTGTAAGTAAAGGGCGTATAGTATTTCCAGGGGGGGCATCTTACCGAGTAATGGTTTTACCCGATGTGGCAACAATGACACCAGAACTGCTATCTAAAATAGCTTCATTGGCAAAAGCGGGTGCAAAAATTATTGGCAACCTACCCACAAAATCACCCTCTTTGGTTAATTATCCCAATTGCGACAAAAAAGTACAAGCGTTGTCGCAACAATTATTAGATAGTAAATTAATTTATAAATCCACACATGAAATAATCAAAACAGAAACTACAGCAGAGTTATACTGCTCTTACGATTCTGTCGCTAAAATTCTACAAAATCTAAATGTAAACCCAGATTTTATTTCATCAAGTACTATTCGATATACACATCGATCGTTACCTGATAGAGAAATTTATTTTATCAGTAATCGTAGCAAACAAAGTATTAATGAGAAATGTGTTTTTAGAGATGGTACTCAAAACGCAGAATTGTGGGACGCTGTTACTGGAAAAGTCAACGAGTTGCATAACTTAACTATAACTCGCACAGGCATTGCAACAAACCTTAAACTTGATGCTTCGCAAAGTTTTTTTGTAGTCTTTTACAAGTTTAAAAAGATTAATACTGGTATAAATACTACGCCCAATTTTCCTGAAAAAATTAGTATAGATACCTTAAAAGGTTCGTGGCAAGTTGCTTTTGATACCATTTGGGGCGGGCCTAAACACGCAATTTTTGAAACCTTAACCGACTGGGCTAAAAACGCAGATTCTTGCATTAAATATTACTCTGGAATAGCAACTTATAGTAAAATATTTAATCTTGATTTGAACGAAATAACATCAAAAAAACAAGCTGTTTATTTGAATTTGGGTGAAGTTAAAAATATGGCTCGTGTAAAGTTAAATGGTAATGATTTAGGTGTTGTTTGGACAGCCCCTTGGCAAGTGGAAATCACAGATTATGTGAAAAACGAAAATAACATCTTAGAGATTGATGTTGCAAATCTCTGGATAAATAGACTCATTGGCGACGAGCTTCTGCCCGATGACGGCATAAAAAATAGCCAGTGGCCAGATTGGTTATTGAATAATACACCTAGAACGAGTGGTAGATACACATTTACAACCCATCGGTATTATAAAAAGGATAATCCATTGGTAATGTCTGGATTACTTGGGCCTGTAGTGATTCAAAAGTCAAGTATTACCGGTGTGAAAAATTAGAATAATAATTCTTAATGACGAGAAAATTAAACCAATGAATAATGGTTTAAGAAAACTTTAAAAGAGATACAATGAATAATAACGAATTAAAAATTGGCTTGTTTGGCATAGGGTTAGATACCTATTGGCCACAATTTGAAGGCTTAAAAGAACGCCTTGAAGGCTACCTGAAAATAGTTGAAAATAAGTTGGCTACTATTAACCCACACATCATTAACGCTGGGCTGGTAGACAATATTGATAAGGCTTTTGAAGCTGGTAAATTATTTAAGCAACAAGATGTAGATATCATCTTTCTATACGTTACCACCTATGCTTTATCTGCTACTGTTTTACCTGTAGTGCAGCGTTGTAAAGTGCCTGTAATTATTTTAAATTTAGCACCAGAGGCTGCTATAGATTATGCCACATTTAATGCCTCTACCAATCGTACCAAAATGACTGGCGAATGGTTGGCTTTTTGCTCGGCTTGTCCAGTTCCAGAAATTGCAAATGTGTTCAATCGCACTGGTATAAAATTTCATCAAGTAACAGGAATGTTGCACAATGATGTGGAATGTTGGGATGAAATAAATCAATGGGTAGAAGCTGCGAAAGTGGCTCATACTATGGCTTTTAACCGTTTGGGTTGCATGGGGCATTACTACAGTGGCATGTTAGATATTTACGCAGACCTTACCCAGCAATACGCACATTTTGGCGGCCATATTGAGTTGTTAGAAGTAGAAGAATTGGTTGCTTTACGAAAAGAAGTAACAGCAGATGAAGTAATTAAAAGGGTTCAATTATTTAAAGAAACTTTTGATGTGCAACCCGATTGTACACCAGCCGATTTAGAAAATGCTGCCATCACTTCTTTGGCTTTAGATAAGCTGGTAGCTATGTACAAATTAGGGTCTATGGCTTACTATTATAAAGGCACAGGCAATGCCGAAAATGAAAACGCAATAGCCTCAATTATATTGGGTAATTCGTTGCTAACAGCCAATGGTATTCCTGTTGCTGGTGAATATGAAATTAAGAATGCACAGGCCATGAAAATTATGGACAGCTTTGGTGCTGGTGGTTCGTTTACAGAATATTATGCTATGGATTTTACCGATGATGTGGTGCTAATGGGGCACGATGGCCCTGGGCATATCGCTATAGCCGAAGGCAAAACAAAAGTGAGGCCACTGGGTGTTTATCATGGTAAAGTGGGCAGCGGTTTGTCTGTAGAAATGAGTGTAAAAAATGGCTCAGTTACTTTGCTATCAGTGGTAGAGCAAGCCAATGGTAAGTTGATATTGCTGGTAGCAGAAGGCGAATCGGTGACTGGTCCAATATTGCAAATTGGCAATACCAATAGCCGTTATAAATTTTCAATTGGGGCAAGAAAATTTGTAAATAATTGGAACAGTTTTGGCCCTGCACATCACTGTGCTGTAGGTGTAGGCCACATTGCTTGTAAAATAGAAAAGTTGGGTGCTTTGTTAAATATGGCTGTTGTAAAAGTGTGCTAGATATAAAATAAAGAAAAGTTTAACAAAATACAGTTATTCTCACATCAACTGCATTTTATAATATATAAAATTTGGTTAGTATAATTTCAAAGAAATACCTTCTCAGAAATACCTAATCATTGGAATAATAAAGCCCAGAAATTAACCATCAGTAACCGTAAATGAAGTTTTAAAAATATGCCAAACAAACTTATTTTTAAACCAATAATTGTAACAAAAGGCAAAGGCGCAAGTAGTTTAATTGAATACAATAATGGGGAAAAATTAAATTATTCTGGCTCTCAAATAGTATGGATGAAAAATAACCGAATGTAATATATTTCGCATTAACTAATTCTGTCAAGGAAATTCAAAATGTGAGTAACTAAATAGCTTCAATATGAAAAAAATAAATATATTCATCTCTTTAATTTTTTTGGTAATCATTGCAGTGCAGGCACAGAATAAAAATACATCGAGGTATAATATTCTTTTTGTTTTTGTTGATGACTGGGGTAGATATGCAAGTTGTTATAAAGGCATTGATGGACGACCAACAATAAATGATGTAATACATACACCTAATATTGATCGAGTTGCAAAAGATGGTGTACTATTTCGTAATGCGTTTGTAAATGCGCCAAGTTGCACACCTTGCCGAAGTTCACTTTTCAGTGGTCGATATTTCTTCAACTGTAATCAGGGTGCTATTTTATCAGGTGCTGTTTGGGATGAATCTATTCCTACTTACCCATTGATGTTGAGAGATGCTGGTTACAGTATTGGGAAAAGCTACAAAGTTTGGGGCCCGGGTACACCAATGGATGCTCCGTTTGGTGAACAAAAATATGCATTCGAAAAGGCTGGAAACGCACCAAACAAGTTTTCTTCTCAAGTGACTTCTCGTGTGGCAAAAGGAATGTCAGTAACTCAGGCTCGTGCAGAAGTTCTATCTCAAGTACGTAATAATTTCAACGATTTTCTTGCTCAACGTGGCAAAGGAAAACCGTGGCATTACTATTTTGGGCCAACTAATACACATCGAATATGGGAAAAAGGTAGCGGTAAAAAGCTTTGGGGTATTGATCCGGAGACATTGAAAGGTCTACTTCCGAAATTTCTACCAGATGTTCCTGAAATTCGCGAAGATGTTGCCGATTATTTAGGCGAATGCCAAGCTGTAGATGCTTTTGTTGGCGTTCTTTTGAAATGTTTGGAAGAAACGGGAGAAGCCGATAATACGGTTATTGTACTTAGTGGTGACCATGGTATGCCAGGTGTAACTTCTGGTAAATGTAATCTTTATGATATGGGTGTGAGCATCCCTTTAATCATTCGAATGCCAGGAACCAAAGGCGGTCGCATTGTTGACGATTTTGTAAGACTTCCTGATTTGGCTCCTACTTTTATGGAAATTGGTGGAGTTAAACCCCCTGATAATCTATATGGTAAATCATTGTTGCCACTTTTGAAATCAAATAAAAGTGGAATTATTGACCCCAAAAGGGATTGGGTGATAACTGGTCGAGAGCGTCACGTCGCTAATGCACGTGAAGGCAACCTACCATATCCAATGCGTTCGTTACACACCCCTGACTACGTCTATATTCGGAATTTTGAACCAGACCGTTGGCCGATGGGTGCACCTGGTGCGGTAACTCCTGAATTTACACCTGATTCCTATTTATTGGAAAACAAAACTCAAATTGCTTTTGCCGATATGGATGCAAGTCCAACTAAAGCATGGCTCATTAAAAATCGTCTTAACTCAAACTACAAGTGGTTTTACGATTTGGCTTTTGCTAAAAGACCTGCTGAGGAACTTTATGACATACATCTTGATCCTGATATGATTAAAAATCTTGCTGGGGATATAAAATTTGATGATGTTAAGAAAAAACTATCCAATCGAATGATGAAAGAACTTAAACGTGCTCAAGACCCACGCGTTGTGGAAAATACACCACGCTTTGAGTTGCCGCCTTTTACTAATTATAATAATTAATTAACACTTGTTTCGAGTGGATAGAAAAGATAGTTCAATTGTATACTATAATTGTGAAAGACTAAATAATACAGGTTCGCAAACTGTTGGGTTAAAAAAGCAGGCAACTTAGAATTACGGATTCAACTTCTAATTCTAATTGGCTAAATATAAAAAGTATGAAAATTTTCTTTTTTGCTTGCCTATTTATATTACAGATTGGTAATTGCTTTGCACAATCTATAAATACAGCTATCGATCTTCGTACTGACTATCGTATTAATCCTATTGGTATAGATTGCCTTCCACCCAAACTATCGTGGCGGATGAATGCAGTCAATCTATCAGGGGCTATGCAAACGGCATATCAGGTGCAAGCAGCCACTAGTGTAGATGGGTTTGCTACTAATAAATTGATATGGGATAGCCGTAAAGTACCATCATCATCGGCAACGCAAATAGCATATGCTGGTATAGATTTAAAAAGTAGTCAACGTATTTATTGGCGAGTAAAACTGTGGGATGAAAAGGATAAGGAGCTAGCATGGTCTAAACCAACATGGTTTGAGACGGGGCTTTTAAGCGTTACTGATTGGCAAAATGCAGCTTGGATTGGGTCTCAACAAAACATGAACGAGCCACAATTTGCACCAGCCGATTTAATGGGCCCTTGGATAACTGCCCAGCATGATACCATGGCTAAAAGTTTTTATACAGATTTCGAATTGCCTAACAAGCAAGTACAAAGTGCAGTTTTGTATATCGGGCTTTCAAAGGATATGAAAGCGGCGAACGTTATTATAAATGATGAAATTAAAAACTCTGAACGTTTTGCCAATCAGGCAGAAGGTGCGTTGGATATTGCTTTTCAGTTAAAACCTGGTTTAAGTAATAGAGTAGAAATACTGTATAAAAAAACTACTACAAATAATGCACTAACTGCGGGTATGAAAATAGTTTTTGCAGATGGTACAGAAAAAATAATTCGATCTAGTATAGCGTGGAATGTGAAAAATAACACACCCGATTCAAAACCTTATTCAGTAAATATTGCTGAAGCATATGGTGGTAGTAAATATGGTGTAGCACAAATTTTTAAAAGAAAAATTCTGCCACCTGCATGGTATAGAAAATGTGTAAAAGTTAACAACGGTTTGGTAAGTGCTAGAATTTATCTCAGTGCTTTAGGGCAAGGTTTAGCTTATGTAAATGGTAAACAAATTGATAGTGTCTATTATTCTTCACCTCAAAGCGACTACGAAACATTTGGTTATTATACATCTCACGACATTACTAAATTATTAAAAACAGGTGATAATGCATTGTCCATTTTGTTAGATGGTGGCTGGTACGATCAGGTTGGTGGTTTCAATGTTATCTTTTCTTATGGAAGGCCCGGTATAAAAGCAATTGTCAACTTAAAATATGCAGATGGTAGCACTCAATCTATTATTAGCGATACTTCTTGGCAATGGAAGGAAGGTGAAATTCAATCCAGTAATGTTTATTTGGGCGAACGAATAGATTACCGAAAAGGACATCAAGAATGGCAATCATTAGCAGAAAATAATGGGTGGAAATTTGCACAATTGATACCACCATGTACCCCTTTGTTAAAATCTATCGATGTTAATCCTGTAAAGCCTGATGGCAAAATATTGCCAATAAAGACTTGGAAAAGAGGAAGCCAAACTTGGCTGTATGATTTTGGCGAAGTTAAACATGGTGTTGTACGCTTAAACTTTAATGAAGCAAAGGGGCAAGTAATTCGTATTCGTTATTCAGAATATGCTGAAGATGGACAAATATGGAATACGCCGCTTAGTAATTGGTGGTGTCACAGACAAATACAAAATGATGAACTTATAGCCGACGGTAAGGCACATACCTACCAATCATTTTTTGCAACAAAATCATTTAGATATGTTGAAGTAAGTGGCTTAACCAAAGAGCCAAATCCAAATGATATTCATTTAATTCCTGTTCATACACAAGCCGAAGTTTTAGCAACCTTTACTTCATCAGATAACATGCTAAATAGATTGTTTGATAATGGAATGCGTACGTTTCAAAACTATATGAATCATGTTACTGGTGATATGCCAAGAGAACGTTGTTTATGGGGTGCAGAATCTATTTATTCAACTATTCCTGCAACTTACTGCTTTGATTTTGCCACCAATAACCGTTTAATGAATAAACTTTGGTGGACGGGGCCAAAAACACCAAGTGGCATGCCTGGCAATATTGGGGTTGGTAAGCGTCTTTCTACTTATACACAATCGTTTATTTGGAGTGCTACACCGGTTTTTTCCACTGCCGAAATGAATGATTTTTATGGCGATGCCGAACCATTAAATCTTTATTATGATGAAGTGAAAAAGTTTCTTCGCTACCACGAGCAAACTGCAAAAAATGGTGTTATACCCATCCCTAATTTGTTAACAGATCATGCTGCACAACAGGGTGTTCAAAGAAACCCCGTAAATAATGAATTGATTTGTAGCATGGTATTTTATAAAACCGAAAAGTTGCTAGAAAAATTGGCTACAGCTTTGGGTAAAACTGAGGATGCAAATCATGCAAATGTCTATGCTCAAAAAATCAAAGCAGCCATTTTAAATCAATACGATTCTGTAAAGCATACGTTTGGTAATGGCACTCATAATAGCTTAGCTTTAGCTTATGGCATTATGGATGATAAAATAGAAGAATCGGCTTTAGCAAAATCTTTGGCAGCATATTATAAAGCCAATGGACATAAGTTTGATGGTGGGTTTATGAGCTATGAAATTTACCCTATGCTTTCTAAGTTTGGTTATGTAGATGATGCATATGATATGCTAGTAAATCCAAATTATTCTGGTCCAGCAGGTTCTATTAAAACATACGATGCTACAACTTTTTGGGAAGCCTACCCACAGGACAAACAACTGCAAATGGCCAGAGGGCTTAATTTTATTGCGTTTGCACATTCAATAGGTTGGATGATAACCGACCTTGCAGGCATCCGT
Source organism: Parasediminibacterium sp. HNIBRBA5674 (assembly GCF_056745525.1). Classification (NCBI taxonomy): domain Bacteria; kingdom Pseudomonadati; phylum Bacteroidota; class Chitinophagia; order Chitinophagales; family Chitinophagaceae; genus Parasediminibacterium; species Parasediminibacterium sp. HNIBRBA5674. The sequence goes on from NZ_JBQWIE010000027.1 coordinate 32,698, forward strand.
TACGACCCTGATAATCCAAATGGTAAAAAAATACTTTTAGAGCCTAAAATACCAAAATCTGGAAAATTAAAAAATATAGAAGCCTGTCTTAAAACACCAACTGGGTTAATAAAAAGTAGTTGGAAAATAGAGGGCCAGCAAGTGAGTTGGACTTTTTCTATTCCTGCAAATACTACGGCAGAAGTTACCATACCTACACACAGCAAAAGTTCTATACAAGGTGTAACTGCAAGCTTAAAAGATACCTATGATAATAATGGGTTTGTTTTTACGGCAAAGCCTGGCACTTACAATTTGAGGTTTAATATTGATAACAAATAATGATTAGGTCAAAAGGATTAACGCTTAAATGTGCTTATATGAAATGGAAAACCACCTTGATTCTTGTGATGGGGCTTGCTTTAGTGAACTATCTCAATGCTCAAAATGCAGATAAAGAAATCATTTATAAAACAATTGATACTACTGTTTTAAAAATGAAATTGTACTACCCAATAAACTATAAAGTGGGTACAAAATATCCCTGCATTATATTGTTTTTTGGTGGTGGCTGGAACGGTGGCACAATAAATCAATTTGCACCACAAGCAAAACATTTTGCTTCACTTGGTATGGTTGCAGTTACGGCAGATTATCGGGTAAATAACCGCCAGCATACTTCACCTTTTGAAAGTGTGATGGATGCAAAAACGGCTATTCGATACCTACGAAGTCATGCTAATCAATTAGGTATTGATCCAAATAAAATAGCCGCTGGTGGCGGTTCTGCGGGTGGGCATTTGGCTGCTGCTACAGATCTTACATATATCAACCAATTAGGTGAAGATACACTTACAAGTGCCAAGCCTAATGCGTTGGTGCTTTTCAATCCTGTTTTTAATAATGGACCTGGCAATTATGGCTACGAACGTTTTGGTAGTCGCTACACCGAAATTTCACCTTATCACAACATTAAAAAAGGTGCTGCACCTACTATTGTTTTTTTAGGTACAAAAGATAATTTAATACCTGTAAAAGCCGCTGAACTATACAGAGATGCTATGCAACAAGTAGGAAGCTGCTGCGATTTGTATTTATTTGAAGGGCAAGGTCATGGCTTTTTCAATTATAAAGAAAGCGATAATACCTACTATTTAGCTACGCTTGAAAAGGCAGATGCTTTTTTAAAATCTTTGGGCTATATAAAATAGGAGTCTTGGTTGTTACTATTTATTTCTTCATAACAGTTCAGGATGATTTTTTAGAAGCCGCTTAATAGTTTTATGCTTACATAACTTGCCATACGTGCCATGAAACCTTTTATTTTCCCTATCTTTTTTGTAGGTTATTCCTTTTTCTATACATATAAGCCACGTCTAAACCGTCGATAATTCTTTAAATTCAACTAAATTTTTAAGGCTTTATACGTATTGGAAAAATAAATACAGGTAGGGATTTTATATTAAAATAAATGTATTGTTAATTAAATAAGATAAATATTATGAAAAAAAAACTTATAATTTCAAGATTTAACCCAAAAATTATATTTTTATTTCTTGTACCTTTTTCTCTAATCGGGTTCACAAGTAAGCGTTGTAAAAATGTAGATGTCGCATTACTTGATACTACGATTTCTATTGCAGATAGAGTAGTTGTATTGCCTGCCCAAACCTATTTAACTTGTGATAAAATAGATTCGAATAATTCAGTAAGTTGGGATGTCGTTTCTGGTCCAGGTGAGGTAATAATTGCCAATAAATCAGCAAAAAATACTTCAGCCAAATTTGTAAAACCGGGTGATTATGTATTTAAAATTACTGTTAATAACTTAAATAAAAGTTATTCTACAACTTTTAAAGCGCATGTTGTTTTGCCTGAAACAAAATCGCATCTAATTCCAATTCCACTCTCTACTTACAAAATTAACAGCGTTTTCTGGAACGAACGTATTAAAATGCAAATTGTAAATTGGATTCCTCACTGTATAAAACAATTAGAGGATACAGCTAAAGGAATCGGCATCCAAAATTTTATGGAAGCTCGTAATAAACTTTCGGGTCGTCCTTATCAATATGTTAAAAGCAATCAACCATGGGTTGATTCTTATGCACTTAAATTATTAGAATCTATGTGCCTCGCTTTAATGGTAGATAACCAAGGGGATACCGATATTAAGAAAGCACAAAATGAAATTCGCATCAAAATCAATGAATGGATTCCAATAATATTATCAGCGCAAGAACCTGATGGCTATCTACAAACAAGAGTTACAGTTGGTTCAGTGTCAGATAAGAAAAAAACGCCACCTCGATGGACTGTCCAAGTGTTGCATGAGGGCTATGTTGCAGGATATTTTATGGAGGCTGCAATAGCGCATTACAAAATGACGAACGGAAAAGACAGAAGAATGTACGAGGCTGCAAAAAAATTAGCAGATTGTTGGTGTTCAAATATTGGGCCAGCGCCTAAAAAAGAATGGTATTCAGGTCATGAAGAAATAGAACTTGCACTGGTTCGTTTAGGGCGTTTGGTAAACGAGGTAGAAGGTAATTCAAATGGGGAAAAGTATATTAAATTATCCAAGTACTTGTTAGATATCCGTGGTGTCTTGCACGTAAGTAAAGGCGATGCTAATATGCCCGCAGAACTTGCACAAAATCATATGCCGCTTCTTCATCAATACGAAGCAGTTGGTCATGCAGTTATGGCTGCCTATTGTTATACAGCCATGGCTGATATTGCAATGGAAACAAAAGATGCTGAGTATGAAAGCTCAATAAAATCAATATGGGATAATCTTGTAAATAAAAAATACTACGTCACAGGTGGTATTGGTACTGGTGAAGATCATGAATCGTTTGGGAAAAATTATTCGCTTAGAAATAATTCTTATTGCGAATCATGTTCAAGTTGTGGTGAAATATTTTTTCAAAATAGGATGAATTTAGCTTATCAAAACTCTAAATATGCCGATTTACTTGAAGAAACACTTTACAATGCTTTACTTGGCGCTAGCGATCTTCCTGCAAATAAATTCACCTACACAAATCCATTAGACCAAACTAAAGATCGTTACAAATGGCACGGTTTGCCATGTTGTGCAGCTAACATACCACGTACATTGTTAGAGTTACCTACTTGGATGTATGCGAAAAATGAAAATAATCTTTTTGTAAATCTTTATGTTGGCAGTACAATAAATGTTGGAGCAATTGCTGGATGCAACCTCGAAATAGAGCAACAGACCCAATATCCTTGGAATGGAAAAGTTGATGTTATTGTTAATCCTTCAACTACTGAGACCTTTACAATTCACCTTCGTATACCTAATAGAAATATAAGCAAACTATATACTGCTTCGCCTGAGGTAACAGGTATTAATTCGCTTTTAATAAACGGTAAGGCAGTCAAGCCAGAAATTATAGATGGCTATTTAGTTATTAATCGCAAATGGAAAAAATCTGATAAAATAAGTTTTGAAATACCATTACAAGTACAACGTGTTCATGCTGACGATCGTGTAAAAGCTGATAGTGGTCGTGTTGCATTACGCTACGGGCCTCTAATTTATAATATTGAGAGTGTTGATCAGAATCTTGATGCATCGTTAGATAGAAATTCAAAATTAACTTTCGAGTGGGATGATAAACTACTCAATGGCGTCATTGCAATTCGTGGCAAATTTACCGATGGTACAGCACTTAAGGCCATTCCAAATTATGCCAGAATTAATAGAGGCGGACGCTCAATTGTATGGATTAATGAAACAAAAAAATGACTAGGGAAATAGATATATTTTATATTATTTCTAAATAATTGCCATTCTACCAACAATGAAAATCAATAAATACGTCGCCTTTCTTGTATTGTTTTCTTTTTTTGTAGCAACAAATGGACTAGTTTCTGCGCAATCAAATAATCAATTTTCTGTGCAAGCCCAATGGGTTGAGCAGCAAATAAATTCAGTAGGCATTGATGTAAAGCAACCTCGTTTTACTTGGAAGTTAATGGGCAATAATGCCAATTTGCAACAAACGGCTTATCAAATTCAGGTGCTTAAATCCAATACAAATTTTGACGCTGAAAAAGCAAATTTTAGTTGGAAAAGTGATTGGATACAATCAAACCAAAGCCACTTAATAATGTATGGCGGCAAAGCACTTACATCTAGTACGCCTTATTATTGGTGTGTTCGTATTAAAAACGAAAATGGTAGTATATCTCACTGGAGCAAGCCAGCACTTTGGGTTACAGGACTATTGGATGCTGATAATGAGCTGAAAGCAGATTGGATTGGGTTTGATAAAACCTACCTAGCAACACCGCTTGGTAGCGACTGGTTTAATATTGAACAGGCTGATTGGATTGTGCACCCTAACCTTACAAAAGGTAAGAATGCAATAACTAATTATCGATCAAATTTTAATGTGCCCGAAAATTTTGCCAGAGTGATGGTAGGGATGGAAGCCAATTTTACAGCTCGTTGTTTTATTAATGGTATTGAAATTTTGCAAGGTGGAAGATTTGAAACGGTGCCAAGCTATTTCGATATTACACCCTATATAAAAGTAGGTCAAAATACCATTTCCTTCAATGTAGATGAATGCGATCATAAAGATCATTCTGGTATAATCGCTTCTGTAAGAATGGAAGATAAAGCTGGAAAAATAACAAACTACTTTTCAAATGTAAACTGGCAAGCCACCGACCGAGAAGTAGATTTATGGAAGGACCCAAAAAATGAAGATACTAATTGGGTGCCAGTAAAAGTTTTAGGCAAGCCAAACGAAGCCAACACAACTGGGCAGGGTAAAGAAAAACTGTTTCTGCCCAAATTTGGTAGTAATATTTTTTCGCCACCAGCCGTGTATTTACGTAAAGAAATTACTATACAAAAAGCCATTCGTTTTGCTGTTTTACACAGTACGGCACAAGGCGTTTTAGATTTGTATATAAATGGAAAACGGCTTACAGAAACGGGTTTGCAACCCGGCTGGACTCAGTTTGAAAAACGTATCAGCTATATCTCTATCGATGTTACACAAGCATTGCAAACTGGCCAAAACGCCATCAGTGCAACACTTGCAGATGGTTGGTTTAGAGGTAATTTATTATGGTTTGGTCGAGAGAACTTTGGCAATAAACTTCGCTTTTCAGGGCAGTTAGAAATTGACTATGAGGATGGCTCGCATGAAACTATTGTAACCGATAAATCTTGGAAAACAGCTTTTGGTGCTATTCAACAATCGGATATTTTAAATGGCGAAATTTATGATGCTCGCCTTGAAGAATTGGGCTGGAGCAAAACTAATTTTAATGATAAATTGTGGGATAATGTAGTGGCAGAACCGCGAACCAAAGCCACGTTTATTCAGCGTCAGCACCTTACACAACCAGTGGCTATTGATATGGAACTAGTACCTCAAAATATTACAGAACCCAAGACTGGTGTGTGTGTTATAGATTTTGGACAAAATTTTGCTGGCTGGGCAAGGTTAAAATTACAAGGTAGTGCAGGTCAAACCATTGATATGCGTTTTGCCGAAGACACCAACAAAAATGGCACTATTTATACCGCTAACCTTCGTGGGGCAAACCCTGCCGATAGGTATATTTGTAAAGGTGGTTTAGAAGTTTGGGAACCTCGTTTTACCTACCACGGCTTTAGATATGTACAAATTACTGGGTTAACAAAAAAGCCTACCAAAGAAATACTTAGTGGTATTGTTGCACATTCTGCCGGACCAATTACCAGCACTTTTACTTCATCTTCTGCCACATTAAATAAGTTGTATCAAAATATATTATGGAGCCAACGGTCTAACTATTTTGAAACCATGACTGATTGCCCACAGCGAGATGAGCGCTATGGTTGGGTGGGTGATGCACATTTTTTTATGCCAACATCAGCTTACAATCAAAATGGGGCAAGCTTTTTTATTAAGTGGTTTCAAGATTGTGTAGAAACACAAAATGATAGAACTGGAAATATAAGTAACGGGGCACCAGGCAACAAACCCGGTGCTGGTAATGCACAACTAGATTAGTCTGCTGCCATGATGATTACCCCTAATATCATTTGGCAACGATATGGCGATAATCAACCCATTTTTCAGCACTACGATGCACTGAGAAAATACATGACTCAATGGGAAAAATTGATAGGACAAATAAATGATTTTGAAGCGAAAGACAAAAAAGGTGTTTCACCATACAAAATTATTAGCGACTGGGTAGCCTTAGAAAAGGGAACTACCAGAGAATTTATTGGTAAGATAATGGGCTACATCATCAGTAAGCAAATGATAGACTTTGCAACCATTACCAAGCATACTGAAGATGTAGCAACTTTTACAAACCTAGCGGCACAATACAAAGCAAGCATTATTGCTAAAAATATACAACCTAGTGGCATCGTAGATGCGAATACGCAATGCGCTTATGCGTATGTGGCTAGGTATGGTTTATACGATCCCAATCAAAAAGAATTGATTAAACAGCAATTTAAAAGTAGAATTATTGACGATAATTATAATGTATTAGCTGACTTTCATGGCACTGGCAATTTGCTGCAAGGGCTTACTGCCATTGGGCTAGTAGACAAAGCTTCAAAAATTATCACCAACGAAAAATCACCAAGTTGGGGTGGCATGGTAAAGCGTGGGGCTACCACCATTTGGGAGCGTTGGGATGGTAAAGATGATGATGGTAATTTCTTTAGCCCGCAAATGAACTCATTTAACCACTACACATTTGGCGGCTCTGGCGAATGGATGATGGGTTATTTAGTAGGCTTGCAAGCACAAGATGCAGGCTTTAAAACCATTAGGGTAGAGCCTACTATAATACCTGATTTAAACTGGGTTTCAGGTAGTTTTCAATCGCCTTATGGCACAATTTCTAATAAATGGGAACGAAAAGATGGCAACATTACAATGAACACTTCCATTCCTGCAAATTCAACCGCATTAATCATTTTTCCACAAAATAGTAAAAACGTAATGCTTGATAATAAGTCAATTGTAGTACCAGCAACTGGTTTAACAATAGGCTCAGGTAATTACCAATTTAGCTGGCGATAATATTTTAAAACAACTTCAAAAATGGAAAGAAACAAATTAATAATTACTGCAACTTTTTTGCTTGGTACATTATTGATAAGTAAAACAATTATTGCCCAACAAAAAATTGGAACTTGGGGCGATCAAGGAAATGGTCGATATAAAAATCCGATTTTAGAATCGAATTACCCAAACAATGACGTAATTAAACAAGGTGATACATATTACATGATGTCAAGTAATAAACACTTTACACCAGGTATGATTATCCTTAAATCGAAAGATTTGGTAAACTGGGAGTTTTCTAATCATATAATGCCAGCACCTATTAAGTTTGATAAAGGTTTTGAAATTGGGCGAAAGCCTTCTATGGATAATTTGTTAGTTTGGGCCAGTGGATTTGGGTATAATGGTGAAAAATATTTTGCTTATTGGTGTCATAATCGTAAATCTTTACCTGCGCCAGATAATACTTATACCATTCAATATGCAACTGCTAAAAGTATGGAAGGTCCTTGGAGCGAGCCGGAGGAACTTAAATGGCCTGATGGCTCACATATTAACACAACAGATCCAGGTTTATTGTGGGATTTTGAGACACACAAAGCTTGGATATCTTTAACAATTAAGGGTATAGTTAAAATTTTTGCCCTTTCTTGGGATGGAACCACAATGTTAGAAATGCCTGATAATGGCATTGAGGTTACTAAGCAGCTTCAAGGAGAATCCAATAAGATATACAAATTTGATGATAATTATTATGTAATGAATTCTCATGTGAGGCAACATGAAGGGCATCTGCAACGGTTACAAATTTTTAATAGAGCTAAACACATCGAAGGGCCTTGGGAAGGACGTATTGTGATGGAAGATGGAAATGGTACCGATAGATCTCCCTCGCAAGGTACCCTACTAAAGTTAGATAATGGAACTTGGTGGTTTATTCATCAACTAGCTTGGGGTAAACCTGAGAATAGATACTTAGGCAGACCGCAATTTCTTGAACCAGTTACGTGGAAAGATGGTTGGCCACTGATTGGTACTGATACAGATAATGACGACATTGGCGAAGTTGTTTGGGAAAATAACAAACCTATTAATGGCTTTCCGATAACTGCGCCTTCAAGTGATGATGATTTTGCCAGCTCTAAATTAGGTATGCAATGGGAATGGAAATATAATCCGAAAATGGAGAGATGGTCGCTAACGGAACGATCAGGTTTTTTACGTTTAAAATCTTGTATTTCTGCAATTCCCACAACTGATGCTGAGAGTTTAAAAATGCTACCAAATTTAATCGGCCAGCGACTTATGGGGCGATATAGAAATGTGATGACAGCCAAAATTGACGTAAGTAATATGGCAAATGGGCAAGAAGCTGGTTTACATATTTCGGCAAACGATAATAGCTGTATTGGTGTTAAAAAGAATCAGTTTGGGCAAATGAATGTCTATTTTAAAAGTGATACAAGCAACAAAACCCCAATTATCGTAGTTACTGGCCCACAGTTTAAACAGAAAAACATTTGGCTACGCTCTACAGTTGAAAACGGGATTGCCAAGTTTTTTTATAGTTTGGATGGGAAAGAATTTAATGGCCTTGGGGGCGAGGTACAATTGTTATTTAGTGGTTTTACAGCTAATAACGTAGGATTTTATTCTAAAAATACAGTGGAAAAAGGCTTTATTGATGTAGATTGGTTTAAGTATGATTATGATGGACCTAAAGGGAAATAGAAATTATAGGAATATTTAAAAAAGTGTTTCGTAATACGTCAATTGTCTTCCAGCAACTGGCTTAAAAATAGGCTCAGGTAATTACCAATTTAGCTTGCAATAAAATTTAATAACAACTTCAACTTATGAAAAAATACAAACTGATAGTTATTGCAACTTTTCTACTTGGTAATTTATTTATAAGTGCAACCATTTTTGCCCAAGCTCGCAAAACTATGCCTATAAACAATTCTATACTTAATATGCGTGTGAAAATGGTAGATTCTATAACTATGCAGCATATTTACAACGAAGTAAAAACACCGTTTAAATATGGTATCGTAATTAAAGCAGATAGTTTAAATGATGTAGCCGATTGCCCAAGTATATTCAGGTATAGAAATCATTGGTATATGATGTACGTGCAATTGTTAAAACCCACAGTTGGGTATCAAACATATCTAGCAAAAAGCGATGATTTATTACATTGGGAAAAACTTGGCAAAATCTTGTCATTTACCAATGATACAAGTTGGGATGCATGGCAAGCAGATGGTGGTATTTCATTGTGTGATTATCGGTGGAATGGTACGCACAAATTAGGGAAATATGATAGTAAATACTGGCTTTCGTATATAGGTGGTGCCCAAAAAGGTTACGAAACCGATCCACTTTCAATTGGTGTGGCATGGACAAAAAATCCCACAGAAATCACAGAGTGGAATCGTGTACCGCAAAATCCAGTATTGTCATCAAAGCAAGCAGATGTTCGTCATTTCGAAAAACTCACCTTATACAAAAGTCAAATCATTCATGATAAATCGAAATCATTAGGATTGGGTTTTGTGATGTATTATAATGCCAAAACCCAACCAGAAGTTGAAAAGGGTGAACGAATAGGGATGGCGGTTTCTAACGATATGATCAATTGGCATCGATATGGTGATTCTGCTGTAATTGTAAATGGCACACAACAAAATCACGGCATAAGTGGTGACCCGCAAATTGTAAAAATAGGCGATGTATGGGTAATGTTTTATTTTGGTGCATTTTGGAAACCAGGAGCCTTCGAAACATTTGCTTGCTCGTATGATATGGTGAACTGGACAAAATGGGATGGAAAATATTTGGTAGAATCAAGCGAAAGCTACGATAAGGCATTTGCACATAAACCTTGGGTTATTAAATGGAAAGGCGTTGTATATCATTTCTACAACGCTGTTGGTTCAGAAGGGCGTGTAATTGCTGTATCAACATCTAAAGACTTGAAAAGTAAATAGCTTATTGTATAATATTTTAAAGTATAATTTATAAATATATCAAAATGCATAAGCGAACTTGAATAGACGCAATCTTTGTAAGGCAATTACTTATCTGTAAGCTATTGAAGCAAACTTTAAAGTTGAAGAATTCTTTAGTTGGCTTACAAGTGTCAATAGAATGTAATCAATCCCATAACAGTTCAGGATGATTTTTTTAAAGTAGATATTTAGTTTTAACGGGTTTTCCTAAAACTTGTTAATATGAAATCTTCTCTCATAGTAGTTGTATTTTGCTGCTCTCAATTTATTGTATCGTTAAAAGGCCAATCCCAAACCATCGAACAATCTTTTAAAAATCCTCCAAAATCTGCCCGTCCCTATACTTGGTGGCATTGGGTGGACGGAAACATTAGTAAGCAAGGTATTACAAAAGATTTAGAGGCCATGAAGGCTGTAGGTATCGCTGGTTATCAACAATTTGATGGTGGTCTCGGTTTTCCAAACGGTGGTGTTTTATATAACACACCGCAATATCACGAGATGGTAAAATTCGCATTATCCGAAGCTAATCGGTTGGGTTTGGATGCTGGTTTTAACAATGCTTCAGGCTGGTCAAGCTCTGGTGGGCCGTGGATTACACCAGAATTATCTATGAAAATGGTGGTGTGGAGCGAAGCCAAAATAAGCGGTGGCTCATCTTCAAATATTACTTTAAAAATACCAGCATTAAATGTATCAAGGGGTAAACCTGGTATGTCTAAAGACAGTATTTTTTTTTATAAAGATATATCGGTATTTGCTTTCCTTAATCCTTTAGATGATACGTTACGTTTAGCAAATTGGAAAGAGAAATCACTAAATTCTAAAGATGCTAAACCCAATAAATTTATTGCGACAAAATCCTTCTCACCCGAAGCAATAATAGATTCTAAAAGCATAATTGATCTTACTTCAAAAATGGATGCAAGCGGTAAGTTAAATTGGATAGCACCAGCTGGTAATTGGACGATTATTAGAATGGGTTATACCACAACAGCTGCTGTAAATCGCCCAGCATCAAATGGTGGCGGTGGCTTAGAGGTTGATAAACTGAGCCGTAAAGCGGTAGAGTTACATTGGAATGCGATAGTTGAAAAACTAATTGCTGATGCTGGTGGAAAACCAGTTTTATCAAATATCTTGATTGATAGTTATGAAGTAGGCATGCAGAATTGGACAGATGATTTTGCATCACAATTTTTGAAATTGAGAGGCTATGATATTATGCCAAAGCTAGTTTGTATGACTGGCCGTGTGATTGACAATGTAGAAACTACAGAACGTGTTTTGTGGGATTTACGTACTACTGTTGCAGAATTAATGCATAAAAATTATTTTAAATTTTTTGCAGAAAAATGCCATGAAAAAGGATTAAAATTAGCTATTGAACCCTACGGCAGTGGCTCTTTTGATGCACCTACAGCCACTTTAGTTGCTGATATTGCGATGACAGAATTTTGGCAGGAAACCGATCGTGTTAACACATTATGGCAATGGACATCACAAATTGTTTCATCAGGTGTGCATCTTGGTGGTAAAACCATTGTAGGTGCCGAGGCTTTAACTAGTATAAAAGGTGATTGGCGAGAAAGCCCACAAACCCTTAAGACTATTGGCGATAAATCATTTATCAATGGCGTAAACAGGTTTTATTTACATACCATGGTGCATCAACCTTTTAATGAGGATGTAAAACCAGGTATGACGTTTGGTCCATACGGTGGTCAATTTCATCGAAACAATACTTGGTACACAAAATCAAAATCTTGGATGGATTATATTGCCCGTTGCCAATTTATATTGCAACAAGGTATTTACAAAGCGGATATTTTAACGCTTTATGGCGATGAAAGGGGCTTCAATAATTTTATATCTGGAGTTGAAACTGTTGATATGAAGTCGCCAATGGGCTTAAGCTTTGATTTAGGCGGTATTGGTACGTTACAAAATTTATCTGTTGATGCGAATGGCGATATCAGAGTTACTGCAAATGGTAAATTATTAGAAAACCGCTATAAAGTTTTGCTTTTAAAAAGAGCTGATTTGATGTTGCTGCAAACTATTGAAAAACTTGGTGCATTGGCAGATAAAGGAGCAAAAATTTATGCACCAAGGCCGTTAAGGTCACCATCTTTAACTAACTATATAGAAGCCGATAAAAAAATACAAGCCTTAGTAAAACGCTATTGGGATAAAGGTTTAATAAAAGATACTAAAGAATTTGATGCAGCCATTAAAAACATACCGGCTGATTGTACCGCACCTGACTCAGTGTTTTTTAATCATCGTAAAACCATCAACAGTGATTTTTATTTTATCTCTAATCAAAAGAAAGTAAATACTGAAGCTACATTAACCTTTAATGTAAGTGGTAAGCAACCTGAAATTTGGGATGCAATCACTGGCGAAACTACCGATGCTTCTAATTGGAAAGCATTATCTAATGGCTTTACCGAAGTGCAGTTGCCTTTAACTGCTGGTGCTTCTTGTTTTGTAGTATTTAGAAAAGCAACTACTGCCAAAGGCCTTGCTACAGCTACATTATTTAGTGAACCATTGTTAAAACTAGATGGCAAATGGACTGTAAATTTTGACCCAAAATGGGGACCTAAAAATCCTATTGTGTTAGATAGTTTAGCATCGCTTAGCCTACACAGCACCGATGAAGTAAAATATTTTTCTGGCACGGCTACTTATTCAAAAACCTTCACAATCACATCTAATCAATTACAAAAAAATAAACCAGTGTATATAAACTTGGGCAATGTACAAGTACTGGCAAAGGTTATTGTAAATGGAAAAGAGTTTGGTACTTTATGGATGCCACCTTTTAAAACCAATATTGCTTCGGCATTAAAACCTGGCGAAAATTTATTGCAAGTAGAGGTTACCAACCTTTGGGTTAACCGTTTAATTGGCGATGATCGCTTACCCACTTACACAAAAAATCCAAGGGAATTTCCTAGTTGGTTAACTGCAGGCGAAGCACCACCCACCAACATCCCTTTTAGAACTTTTTCAGTGTCAAAACAATGGAAAGCCACAGATAAACTAGTGCCATCTGGCTTAATTGGGCCCGTAGTTTTAGAGGTAGAAATAAAAAACTAAAATTCTGATTCGCCAATTTATAAACGATGCTTAAACAAATTATTTGTGCCAGTTTACTACTTATTTATTTACCCATTTTTGCCCAAGTGCAAACTATTGAAACTACTTGTGAGCATAAGCAAAACCCAATAGGCATAAGCGTTACAAGCCCAAGAGTTAGCAGGAAAATTAGCTCAACCGAAAGAAATGTTAGCAAAATTGCATATCAAATTCGTGTAGCTAGATTGCCCGATTTTGCTACAAATACATTGGTGTGGCATTCTAAAAAAAATCATATCAATAAATTAAATTCAGGAATATATGGCTAAGTGAATTCAGAAGATTCAATAAAATTCAGAAGTATAAATTTTTTCTGAAATTTTACCACAATAAATAATATATACTAATTAATAATTGAATAATAATACCAACCAATTGAAGCTATGTTTAAAATTAATACATTATGTAAAAGGGTGAGAAACCACGTTGATAGTAAAATAAATTTGTCATTATTTTGTGTTGTAATTTTAGTAAATGTTGCATCGGCTCAAAATCAAAAAGTAGAGTTATTTAAACTAGCAGATGTAAAAGTGCTGGGCGGGCCTATGAAACAAGCCCAAGATGTTGATTTGAAATACATGTTAGCACTTGATCCGGACAGACTTTTAGCACCATTTTGTGAAGATGCTGGAATAACACCAAAGGCACCCAAATATCCTAATTGGGAAAGTATGGGGCTCAATGGGCACATTGGCGGCCATTATTTAACCGCTCTGGCCTCTATGTACGAATCAACGGGTAACGAAGAATTACTTAGACGATTAAATTACATGGTTTCTGTTTTGGCTGAATGTCAGGCTAAAAATGGTAACGGCTATGTTGGGGGAATCCCAAATGTGAAACCATTATGGAAAGAGTTGAAAAATGGAGTTTACTCACCTCAAAATGGCATAGGGCGTTTAAATAAATACTGGGTGCCTTGGTATAACCTTCACAAAACTTTTGCTGGCCTGCGTGATGCGTATTTAATAACTGGAAATGAGCAAGCTAAAGAAGTGCTTATCAAACTATCAGATTGGTGCTACACCAACTTTTCAGGGTTAACCGAAGCTCAGTTTGAAGAAATGTTTAAAATTGAGTATGGCGGGATGAATGAAGTATTAGCAGATGTTTATGCCATGACTGGAAATAAAAAATACTTGACGCTAGCACAGCAATTTTCTCACAAGGCAATATTAAATCCATTAAAGGAAGGTCAGGATAAATTGAATGGCTTACATGCCAATACGCAAATCCCTAAAGTAATTGGCTTTGAACGTATTTCACAATTTACAGGAGATGAAAAATGGCATAATGCGGCTTCATTTTTTTGGGAAACAGTCGTAAATCGCCGAACAGTGGCTTTTGGTGGCAATAGTGTTCGTGAACACTTTTATCCAGTAAACGATTATTCTTTAATGATTGCTGATGCATCTGGCCCTGAGACTTGCAATACCTACAACATGTTGAAGTTAACCAAAATGCTCTACACGGATAGCAATGCCTTAAAATACATTAATTATTACGAGCGGGCTGTTTTCAATCATATCTTATCATCCCAACATCCTGATAAAGGTGGCTTTGTATATATTACCTCCATACATCCTCAACACTACAGGTGTTATTCAACAAACCAAGCCAACTTTTGGTGTTGTGTAGGTACTGGAATGGAAAATCACGCAAAATATGGTGAGTTGATATATGCTCATAATTCGGATGATTTATTTGTTAACCTGTTTATACCATCCCAGTTAAATTGGAAAGAAAAAGGTATAACCATAACTCAGGAAACTAATTTCCCGGAAAGCGAAACATCAACCTTAAAGCTTAAATTAACTAAGCCATCTGTATTTGCCGTTCAGGTTCGCTATCCACAATGGGTTAAAGCAGGTAATATGGTAGTACGTGTAAATGGTAAAGCTCAAAAAATTAATGCTCAACCGGGTACATATATAATTTTAAAAAGGGAATGGAAAATGGGCGATGTAATTACTTTAAACATGCCAATGCACACTACAGCAGAGTATTTGCCAGACAACTCTCCATATGCTGCTTTTTTATATGGCCCAATTGTTTTGGCTGCAAAAACAAGCGACAGCAATCTTGACAATTTGTACGGTGAAAATGGAACGCAAAAGGCAATTGGTAAGCTAATTCCAACATATGAAGCTCCAGTAATTACTACATCCGACGCTAATTTCGCTTCGGAATTAAAACCTGTGAAAGGAAAACCGCTAACTTTTACTGCTAAAAGTCTTATTTCACCTAGTAATTTTAAAGATTTAGAACTTATTCCATTCTATAAATTGCACGACGCCCGATATATGATTTATTGGAATGTAAAAAATCATCAGGATAGCCAAAAAAATTAAATGACGATTAAACTATAGCATCCTTACAGACTATAATTAAAAAATGTTTAAATATTTTTATTTTTTTTAATAAATATAAATAAGTTACTTTACATATCTATAGTAAATAAAAATAGTATTATAACTGAAGCCGCAACCACACTTTGAAATGGTAAAATTAACCAGCCTTAAATGGGGCAAAATATCAAAAAACAGAAGGTGATTTTTCTGTATAGTCATTTGGTAGTAGCTCTTATAAATTGAATGTAACTACTATAAAAAAATTAATTTATACGCTTGAAACTGTAACGAACAAATTGCAATTATGAAACTATTTATTATTATCAGTTTATTACTTATCCATCTACCCATAATTGCCCAAGTAAAAGTTGTAGAAACTACTTGCGAGTATAAGCAAAACCCAATAGGCATAAGTACTTTACACCCAAAGCTTAGTTGGAAACTTAGTTCAACTGAAAGAAACGCCAGCCAAATGGCTTATCAAATTCGTGTAGCTACATCACCCAATTTTACTGCAAATACATTGGTGTGGGATTCTAAAAAAGTGGTATCAAATATTTCAATTTTGCGGCCTTATCAAGGTAAAAATTTACAAAGCAAGCAAGTGTATTATTGGCAAGTAAAAGTATGGGATAACAAAAATAGAGCATCCAGTTTTAGTAAAACAGCTACTTGGGAAATGGCATTGTTATCGCTTAGCGAGTGGCAAGCAAAATGGATAGAACCTGATGTACAACCTATACCCATTGGCGATAACTCACCCGCCTACATGCTGCGTAAAACATTTGCACTAAAAGGAAAAGTGGCATCTGCAAGGGCTTATGTAACAAGCCATGGGTTTTACGAGCTAAGTTTAAATGGTAAAAAAGTAGGAACAGAATTATTAACCCCAGGATGGACAACTTTTCATAAACGCTTACAATACCAAACCTACGATGTAACCAATATGTTGGCACCTGGAAACAATGCAGTTGGTGCTTTGCTAGGCGAAGGCTGGTATAGAGGCAGTATAGCTTTAATGCGTTTAAAAAAACCGATTCATAGTAGCAAACTAGCTTTGTTATGCCAAATTTTTGTACAATATACTGATGGTACAAATGAATGGATAATAACAGATGGTACTTGGAGATACACCAGCAATGGCCCTATAACCATGAACCAAATATATGATGGCGAAACCTACGATGCTACCCGTGAAATACCCAACTGGGATATGCCAAGTTTTACAGCTACCGATTGGAAAAGTGTAAACGAAGCTAGTTATGATAACAGTGTTTTGGTTACCCCGGATGGACCTAAAGTAGAAAATATTCAAGAATTAAAACCTATAAAAATTTTTAGAACTCCAAAAGGGTTATTAGTAGCTGATATGGGGCAAAATATGGTGGGTTGGATACGTTTAAAATTAACTGGAAAAAGAGGTACTACCGTTACCATTCGCCATGCAGAAATTTTAGATAAGCATGGAAATTTTTATACCGATAATCTTCGCAAAGCCAAAGCTACTATGACTTACACGCTGAAAGGTGATGGCCTAGAAGTGTATGAACCAAGATTTACTTTTTTTGGGTTTAGGTATATTTCTATTGAAGGTATGGATTTAAAAGCCGAAAATATTACAGGTGTGGTAGTACATTCTAACATGCCGCCAACAGGAACTTTTGAGTGTTCTAATCCGCTTATTAATCAATTACAACACAATATTCAATGGGGGCAAAAAGGCAATTTTGTAGATGTGCCCACCGACTGCCCACAACGTGATGAACGACTTGGTTGGACAGGCGATGCACAGGCATTTGCCCGTACTGCTGCTTATAATTTTGATGTGTCTGGTTTCTTTACAAAATGGCTAAAAGATTTAGCTGCCGACCAAAAGAAAGATGGTTCGGTACCACCAGTTATACCCGATATATTAAATGGCTTAAATGGCTCAACTACTGGTAACAATGCTGGCTGGGGCGATGTAGCCGTTATTGCCCCATGGACTATGTATTTAAGTTATGGCGATAAGCAGTTATTAGAAAGTCAGTACCCTAGTATGAAGGCTTGGGTAGATTATACCCGTAAAAAAATTGGCGATACCTATATTTCGCAACAAACAAGCGGCCCAGGCGATTGGTTGTTTTATGTGCCAGATAGTATAAGCAAAATGGCTGGTTATAAAGATGGGTTTACTGATAAAAGATACATATACACCGCCTTTTTTGCTTATGCTACTACCTTGCTAAAAAGTGCTGCAATAGCTTTAAATAAAGAAGAAGATGTGAAAATATATAGTGATTTATTTGAAAAAATAAAGGAAGCGTTTAATAAACAATTCATTGATGTTGATGGCAAAATAAAACCAATCGATGGCAAGCCCAGCGACTCGCAAACAGGTTATGTTTTAGCGTTGATGTTTAAATTGTTGCCCGATAATTTACAGCCAAAAGCTGCTGCTTATTTGGTGGCGGATATAAAAAGTAGAGGTAATCATTTATCTACGGGCTTTTTGGGCACGCCTTATTTGTGCCATATTTTATCTAATTATGGCTATACAGATGTAGCGTACGATTTGTTGTTACAAACTACCTATCCGTCGTGGCTGTATCCTGTAACCTTGGGTGCTACCACAATTTGGGAACGTTGGGATGGCCAAAAAACCGATGGCACTTTTCAAGCTAGCACCATGAACTCTTTTAACCATTATGCCTACGGTGCCATTGGCGATTGGATGTACCGTGTGGTGGCTGGTATTGAAGTAGATACTACCATGCCAGGCTATAAACATTTTTACATACAACCACAACCCAACAATAAATTAAGTTATGCTAAGGCCACATTAAACAGCCCTTACGGTGTTATACAATCTGGTTGGGAAATTATAAACGGCAGTATTAAAGTAATGGTAACTGTTCCTCCCAACTCATCGGCCAGAATTACATTGCCGCATGCTAATAAATCTGTAACCGAAGGTGGTAAACCCTTATCGGTATTGGGTTTTAACGCAATATCGCAAAGTGAGAAAGGGTTGGTAATAGAAGCAGGTGCTGGTAACTATGTATTTCAATATAAATGGCAATAACAATTATAAATATAACAAGGAAACAAATTGCAATTATGAAACAAATTATTTGTGCCATTTTACTATTCATTTATTTACCCATTTTTGCCCAAGTACAAATTATTGAAACTACTTGCGAGCATAAGCAAAATCCAGTAGGTATAAGTGTTACAAACCCAAGGCTTAGTTGGAAGCTTAGTTCACCCGAAAGAAATGTGAGTCAAACAGCTTATCAAATTCGTGTAGCTACATCGCCCAATTTTACTGCAAATACAATGGTGTGGGATTCTAAAAAAGTGATATCAAATATTTCAATTTTGCAGCCTTATCAAGGCAGAAGTTTGCAAAGCAAGCAAGTGTATTATTGGCAAGTAAAAGTATGGGACAATAAAAATAGAGTATCTAGTTTTAGCAAAACAGCCACTTGGGAAATGGCATTGTTATCGCTTAGCGAGTGGCAAGCAAAATGGATAGAACCTGCTGTACAATTTTTACCAGTTACCGATACCTCGCCAGCTTTTATGCTGCGTAAAACATTTTCAGTAAAAGGTAAAGTAGCATTTGCAAGGGCTTATGTAACAAGCCACGGTTATTATGAGTTAAGTATAAATGGCAAAAAAGTAGGTACCGAGCAATTAACACCAGGCTGGACAGTTTATCAGAAACGCTTGCAATATCAAACCTATAATGTTACTAATATGTTGGCCGAAGGTGCCAATGCAGTTGGTGCTTTTTTAGGCGAAGGTTGGTACAGAAGTCATATTGGCTGGAAGCGTTCACCGATACCTCTTCATGGGGACAAATTGGGTTTGCTTTGTCAAATTTTTGTGCAATATACCAATGGTAAAACCGAGTGGATCATTAGCGATGGTAGTTGGAAATACACCAGTGATGGCCCCATAACTATGAACGAAATTTATGATGGCGAAACCTATAACGCTACAAGAGAAATAACCAATTGGAACAAGCCAAATTTTAACGATGCTGCTTGGAAAAATGTAGCTGAAACCACTTTTGATAATAGCGTTTTAGTAGCCGCTGAGGGTGCTAAAGTAGAGAAAATTCAAGAACTAAAACCTGTAAAAATATTTCGTACGCCAAAGGGTCTGTTAGTGGCCGATATGGGACAAAATATGGTGGGCTGGGTGAGGCTTAATGTAACTGGCAAACGTGGTACAACTATTACTATTCGTCATGCAGAAGTATTGGATAAGGATGGTAATTTTTATACCGATAATCTTCGAAAAGCCAAAGCCACTATGACTTACACACTAAAAGGCGATGGGGTAGAAGTGTATGAACCAAGATTTACATTTTTTGGTTTTAGGTATATTTCTATTGAAGGTATGGATTTAAAAGCCGAAAATATTACAGGTGTGGTAGTACATTCTAACATGCAGCCAACAGGAACTTTTGAGTGTTCCAATCCATTAATAAATCAATTGCAACACAATATTCAATGGGGGCAAAAAGGCAATTTTGTAGATGTGCCTACCGACTGTCCACAACGTGATGAAAGACTTGGTTGGACGGGTGATGCACAAGCATTTGTGCGTACAGCTGCCTACAACTACGATGTCTCTTCTTTTTTTACAAAATGGTTAAAAGATGTAGCTGCCGAGCAACGAAAAGACGGCTCTGTACCTAACGTAGTACCAGATGTTTTAAACCCTTTAAACTCACCCACAGCAGGTAATAGTGCTGGCTGGGGTGATGTGGCTGTAATTGCACCGTGGACCATGTATTTAACCTATGGTGACAAACAATTGTTACAAAACCAATATCCAAGTATGAAGGCATGGGTAGATTATACCCGTACAAAAATTGGCGATAGTTATATTTCTCAAAAGGCCGACGGCTTTGGTGATTGGCTGTTTTATGTACCAGATAGCCTTAGTAGAAAAGCAGGTTTTAAAGATGGCTTTACCGATAAACGTTACATAAACACCGCCTTTTTCGCCTATGCCACTAGTTTGCTAAAAACGGCTGCAATAGCTTTAAGTAAAGACGATGATGCAAAAAAGTATGGTGATTTATTTGAAAAAATTAGGACCGCTTTTAACCAGCAATTCATTGATGTTGATGGAAAAATTAAGCCAATTGATGGCAAAAAAAGCGATTCACAAACAGGTTATGTTCTAGCCTTGATGTTTAATTTATTACCCGAAAATTTACAACCAAAAGCTGCTGCTTATTTGGTAGCAGATATTAAAAGCAGAGGCAATCATTTATCTACTGGCTTTTTGGGTACGCCTTATTTATGCCATATTTTATCTAGTTATGGCTACACTGATGTTGCTTATGATTTGCTGTTACAAAAAACATATCCATCGTGGTTATTTCCTGTAACTATGGGGGCTACCACCATTTGGGAACGTTGGGATGGCCAAAAAACTGATGGTAGTTTTCAAACTATTACTATGAATTCGTTTAACCATTATGCCTATGGTGCCATTGGCGATTGGATGTATAGAGTAGTGGCTGGTATAGAAATAGATCCATCATTTCCAGGTTATAAACATTTCTATATTCAACCGCAGCCAAGCAATAAATTAGGCCATGCTTCTGCCACATTAAATAGTCCGTATGGAGTTATAAAATCTGGCTGGCAATTAAATAATGGAACTATTAAACTTACGGTTACCATACCTGTCAACTCATCTGCGACTATCACCTTACCGCAAGCCACAAAATTAGCTACCGAAAGTGGCAAACCAATAGCAGCATTGGGTTTTAAAGCAATCAAAGCAACAGAAAAAGGATTGGTAATTGAAGCTGGTGCTGGTAATTATGTATTTGAATACAAATGGAAATAACAATCAATAAATATCAGCTCAGTTTAAAGAATGCTACAATGAAACGTTCAGTTTTTGTACTATTAATAGTTACTTTTTTTGTAGTAAACTTTTCTAAGGTAGCTGCACAAACTAGTAAAACTATCAACACAGATACCCGAGAATATTGGGTTTCAGTGCTTACAAAAATTGCAGACCCTGTACTAATCAATTTAAGCCAACAAAAACTTCGAGCCAATATGCCCGTTGAAAATGGCAAAATAGACCGTAAATCTGTAACACATTTAGAAGCATTTGGCCGCTTGCTAGCAGGCTTGGCACCATGGCTAGAGCTTGGTGAGGATAATACCCCTGAAGGCAAGCTTCGAAAAAAATATATTGCATTAACCAAGCAATCTATTGCAGTTGCCGTAAATCCTTCGTCGCCCGATTTTATGAACTTTACAAATGATCGACAGCCGCTTGTAGATGCTGCTTTTTTGGCTCACGGTTTATTACGTGGTTATCATCAACTTTGGTTGCCATTAAGCGATTCTACCAAAGCACAAACCATTCGTGCCTTAAAATCAACCCGTATTATTGTGCAACGTGGCAACAATTGGGAATTATTTAGTGCTATGGTTGAAGCATTTATTTTAAAGGCAGAAGGTACTTGCAAATTTGAAACAATTGATACTGCATTTATAGATCATGAAAAGTGGTACAAGGGCGACGGTGCTTATGGTGATGGTGCTAATTTTCACTGGGATTATTACAACAGTTTTGTAATACAACCCATGATGCTGGATATTACAAAACTATTGCTCGACAATGGTAAAATAACCGAAGCTAGATATAAAATTCTTCTGGAAAGAGCCACACGATATGCCGTAATTCAAGAGCGTTTTATTTCGCCAGAAGGTACTTATCCGCCAATTGGTCGTTCGTTAGCTTATCGGTTTGGTGCGTTTCAAATGCTGGCACAAATTGCTTTACAAAAACACTTACCTGCCGATATAAACCCCAATCAGGTACGCAGTGCTTTGTCGGCTGTTATCAATCGTTCCATTACAGCAACAAACACGTTTGATAAAAATGGTTGGCTGCAAATTGGTTTGGCAGGTCATCAACCAAGTATTGGCGAAGGCTATATTTCAACCGGTAGTTTGTATTTATGCTCAGTAGGCATGTTGCCTTTAGGCTTGCCTGCAACCGATGTATTTTGGTCAGCACCATCAGCCGATTGGACTTCTAAAAAAGTGTGGAACGGTATTGATATTACGGCTGATCATTCTATAAAATAATTTTTTTTGCACTATTTGTTATAATAAAAACAATACAATGAAACGTTCAATTTTGGCATTATCAATGGCTATTTTTTTAGTAGCAACATCTAACATGGTGGCGGCACAAAAAAAACCGAATATCATACTTATTTATAGCGATGATCATGGCTGGGCCGACCTTGGTGCACAGGGCGTAAACAATGATATTAAAACCCCCAATTTAGATGCTATGGTAAAAGATGGGGTACGTTTTAGTCGTGGTTATGTATCTGCCCCACAGTGTGTGCCATCAAGGGCTGGTGTGTTAACTGGGCAATACCAACAAAAATTTGGGGTAGAACAAAATGGCGACCCATCAATGGCTTTATCGGTGGTAACTATTCCTGAAAGATTAAAAGAAGCAGGCTATGTTTCTTGTCAAGTAGGCAAGTGGCATTTGGATAATCCCGAAGGTAGAATTGCAAAGCAAAAAGGTGGAGAAAATCCAAAAGCAGTAGCAGCGTATCAACCGAAAGATCAAGGTTTTGATGAATATTATAACGGACAAATGAATAGTATTCAAGCGTCTCATGATTTTAATGGAAATAAATTAGAGCCAGAAAATAATAGAATTACAGATAATCGTTTTCGTTGTGTTTGGCAGGCCGATGCAGGTATGCAGTTTATAAAACGCCATGCCAATAAAGATCCTTTCTTTTTATACTTAGCATTTTTTACACCACATGTGCCGTTAGAGTCGCCTGAACCTTGGTTTTCAAAAACGCCTACCACATTGCCATTGCAACGCAGGCAAGCATTGGCCATGATAGCTGCTATGGATGAAGGTATTGGTAACATTCGAAAGCTATTGGCCGAGCAAGGCATTGATAAAAATACCTTGATATTTTTTATTGGCGATAATGGTGCACCACTTAGATCAACTGCTTGGAATGGCTCGTTGAATTTGCCGTTAGTTGGCGAAAAAGGAATGCTTACAGATGGGGGCATTAGAACACCTTTTGTAGCTACTTGGCCCGGTACTTTGCCAGCAGGTAAAGTGTACGATACACCAGTTTCTAGCTTAGATGTAGCTGCCACCGCAGTATCCATTGCAGGATTGCCGCAGGCCAAAGAATTAGATGGTGTAAACATTATTCCATTTGTATTAGGCAAACAAAAAGGTGTGCCTCACCAAGATTTATTTTGGCGTTGGAGATCGCAAGGTGCGGTGCTTTCAGGTAAATACAAGTTTATTATGGTAGGACCAGATGAAAAATATTTGTTTGACGTGTCTACACCAGAAGGCGAAGTAAAAAACCTATTAACTGCCTTACCAAAAGTTGGTGCAGAACTAGAAACCAAATTACTTAATTGGAACAGCACATTGCCATCACCAAGCTTGCCAAGGGCAGCAAATAGAGCAGATGAAGGTTTTTTTAATACACATGTAAAAAAGATTGGTAATTAATTTTTTAATTGCCATTACTTGATTTTATGTTGTTTAAATGATATGCAATTAAGTGGTTTAATGGTTCTGTGAAAAAAACATAAATCATATCCTCAAATAAGTTTTCAATTAAAACACCATGCTAAAGTTCATCTGTTGTTTTTCAGTTGGCATTATTTTACTTTCTAATTACTGTATTGCTCAAAAAGTAATACAGAAACCAAATGTTATTATCATACTCTCGGATCAGCAGTCTTACGATGATTTAGGTTGCTATGGCAATAAGCAAGTAATTACACCAAATCTTGACAAGTTTGCTACGCAAGGGGTGAGGTTAAACCAATGCTTTTCAAACGAACCTATTTGTACACCTTTTAGAGGACTATTAATGTCGGGTCAGCACTCACTTAAAAATGGCTGCTATACCAATGACGTGCCTATGATACCAGATAATGGTAAAAAAATAGGCGAAGTGTTTAGAGACAATGGTTATTCAACTGCTTATATTGGTAAATGGCATTTATTGGGTGGCAATAGAAACAGACCTATACCAAGGGGCGAAATGCGTTATGGATTCGATCAAACTTTTTATACAGATAATTGCAGCACTCAATTTGAAGCTGGTAAAGCCTACTATTGGGATGAAAATGATAAGAAGCGGATTTATACAAAATGGCAACCTTATGGACAAACAGATCAAGTAAATGATTTTTTAGATAGTAGAAAGCAAACTGATAAGCCATTTTTTATGGTCGTTGCTTGGCATCCACCTCATGATATGGGCAAAGCAGTAGGTACAGATGGTAAATCGCATTACACTTACGATGCCCCATCTGAATTGCTGGCATTGTACAATGCAGATAGTATAAAAGTAAGAAAAGGTATAGAGAATTCACCTGATTTACGTAAAGTATATCAAGGTCATTATGCAATGGTTACTGGCATAGATAAAGCGTTTGGACAAATTATGGACAAACTAAAAGAACTAAAAATTGATAATAACACAATTGTTGTTTTTAGTGCAGACCATGGTGATTTATTGGAACATTTTGGTATCAATGAACCAAAGCAACATCCTCAAGATTATTCTAGTCGAATACCTTTTTTAATAAGGTGGCCGAAGCATTTAAAGGCTGGTACTACTACCAATTTATTATTTGGGGCTTTAGATATAATGCCAACTATTTTAGGATTAGCAAATCTAGAAGTACCAAAAGAATGTGATGGGAAGAATCTTTCTAATGCACTACTAACAAATAAACAAGATGTGGTAAAGTATGTGCCATTTTGGTGTTTCCCTCAAGGAACACGAGGTGTATTTACCAATAATTACACATTTAGTACAGAAAAAAATGCAACTGTTGCTTCAGCAAATAATGTATTGTACGATAGGATAAATGATCCTTATCAAATGCATAATTTATATGGTGATGCAAAAATGAAAAATACCCAAGATAGTTTACTGCGTTTAACCTACTCGTGGATGAATTTATACAATGATAAATTTTACAGTATGAAAGAGGCAAAATTGGTTGTTGATAGCATAAAATCATTACAAAAAAATAATGCGTACTTAAAGCCAATGTAGCTAAGACCTAATCACTAATTACATTACTCACTCATTTGTATTAAATATTTCTTAAAATAATCTCTAAGTAAAGTCATGATGAAAGTAGTTGTTATAGTTGCAATATTTTGTATAGCCGTAGTTGCCATCAATGCCTGTAAAGTAGCTCAAACAACCAAGGTAGATAAAGATGGTTTTGAGCCACTTTTTAATGGGAAAAACTGGGATGGCTGGCACTTAAAAATTCGTAGTGGCGATTCTGTTTTAGCCACCAAAGTGTATGCCATTGAAAATGGTATGGTGCATGTATTTAAAGATTTTGCTGATAGTTCAGACTTAAATACAGGTAAAAATCCAACACATGGGCTTTTTTATACCAATAAAAAATACAGTAAGTACATTTTAAAGTTTGAGTATAAATGGGGTAAAAAAATTGCTAATAATTTTGCATCTTTTCAGTACGATGCTGGTGTGTATTACCATGTTGTTGATGATGCTATTTGGCCAAAAGGTGTTGAATATCAAGTACGATACAATCACTTGAAAAATAAAAATCACACTGGCGATTATTGGGGTTTACCAGTAAATGAATGGACGGCTAACGATAAAAATGAGTTTGCTTTTTTGGCTGATGGCGGCACACTAAAACCAGTTAAACCAGGTGAACATTTAGCAACAGCCACCACCAATTTTAATGCCCTAAACGACAAATGGAATCATTGTGAAATAATAGTAATGGGTAACCAATATTCTATCCATAAATTAAATGGCAATATTGTGAACGTAGGTAAAAAATTAGCTGTAAGTGAAGGTATCATTGGTTTTCAATCGGAAACAGCAGAAATTTTTTATAAAAACATTAAAATAAAAGAGTTTAAAGAAATAGTACCAATAGAAGAATTCTTGAAAAAGAATTAAGATTCATTTAGTTGCTCTGCGAAGTCAAAGACTTCGGAGTTTTTTTTAAGGTTTTAAAAAACGATAACTTTTTTGATATTATAAAATACAATTCAAACCCAATAAATTAAAAATTAAAACACATGATTTTATCAAGAACCTTATTTCTATCTCTATTTTTCTCAATTGGTCAAGTTTTTAGCCAGCAAAACAACCCTTTAGATAGTATTAAAAAAAGTAGCCCTGCAGCTAAAAATGCTGTTTTAAACGAACAAACAAAAATACCTGCTACGCCAATTGGTGAAGCTACCCGAACCATAGCTATTATCAACCAAGAAATTAGTTTTGAAACGCCTGTTACCATTGCCAATAAATATGGCGAGTTAGCTATTTATTTAAAAGCTGGTTGCTATAATTTTAAGAAAAACGACTTATCAACGGATTTGCTGCGTGTATGGGTTAATGATACAGAACCGTTACGTGGTGCCAGAATTATTAAGCAAACACCAACTCAACTTATTGTCGAAAACACAATAAATGGCTTACAAACGCAATTGATTTTTAATGTTAGTACAAATGGCGAGTTAACAATAAAGCCAATTCTGCATAACCAAAGCAACACTGCTATCCCTTTAAGGCAATTAATTACTGCAAGGGGTAGCTATAGTAAAACCTTTTCTGAAAACAATCTCGATTCATTAAAATTTTTCAGAGAAGATTTTTTTATATGGGGTGGTGAAAACCCAGGACACTACAGGCTTCAAAACAAAACAATACAAAGTTTTTATTTAGGTATTTTGTTTGCCCCAAATAAAAACAAAGCGTTAACGCTGGCTTATAATCCTAATATTTTATGGTCTAGTTGCGTGCAAGCCAACGGGAAAAACCAAACGATTATGGCCTACACCGAATTTGGTAAAAATCCTTTTAATATGACACCAGGCCGAAAAGAAGCCTTTGATGAACTAGTAATTTCTTTTGATAAAGGCTTAGTAAATGCGTTATTAAATTACGGTACTAAATTTAAACCCCACCAAGCCATAAACCGTAAAAATATGGTTGCTAATAATGGATGGAACTCATGGGAATATTTTAAAGGCTCTATTAATGAAGACACCTTGAAATATGTTTTAGATACTATGTCTTTACTACAAAAAACAACAGGTCTCTTCAATTCAATTGTAATAGATGGTGGGTATTCACGCTATTTTGGCAAATGGGAGGGTGATCCTAAAAAATTCCCTAATGGAATGGGAAATTCAGCAAAAGTTATTAAAAAATATAATTTCAGACCTGGTATTTGGTTAACTCCATCATTTGTATCGCCAGAAATTGTGAAAGAAACAGGCTTGCCGTCTTTTGCGCATCCTTTCAATAAAAGTAATCCCGTAAGAATATTTGACCCAAGCGATAAAAAAAGTAACGATTACTTTTTAAAGCAAATAGGTTCTTTTGCAGATGCGGGCTACAGCTATTTTAAAACAGATTTTTTGGGTACAGCATACCGTATAGATAGAGATTATGGTAGCTCTGACTACGCACCAGAAAGAGTGCTGAGAGAATATTATCAAAAAATAAGAAATACCATTGGTCAAAATACTTATTGGCTGGCATGTGGCTCTGTACCTATTCCTTTGGTTGGTCTTGTAGATGCATCTAGAATAGGACCAGATGTAGCAGCCAATTGGGAACGCTCTAGAAATGGTATTGAAACCAAACTAATACCAAGGTTTTGGATGCATGGAAATTTGTTTTGGGCTGATGGTGATTTTTTAGTGGTAGCAGGTGAAGGGTATACCAAAAAAAATCAACCTATACATGGCGTAGTAGCTAGTAAAACAACAGATAAGGCTAGTGGCTATACCAAAGATGAAGCTAAAACATGGTGCAACTTTTTAATAATAACTGGTGGTATGTTAACTTGGTCTGATAATCCTGCAACCATTAGTGAAGAAGGACTGGACGTAGTTAAAAGAGCCTTTAAACATGGTACGGGAAATATGGGTATACCACTTGATTATGAAAATACATCTATGCCAGTAAAATGGGTACGTACAGAAAAAGATCGTATATATATAGGTTTATTTAATTGGGGCAATACTGCTAATAAAGTAGTTGTAGATAGTAAGGCAATTCCAGAACTAAGGAATGCAAAAAGCGGTGTTGATGTGCTAACAAATCAAATTTTCGAAGTAGCATCAGAACGTATTGAAGTTTCTTTGCAACCACGGTCATCTGTATGTATTGAAATTAAAAAATAAATTTACTTATAAACAGAACCTCAATGAGCTTAAAACAATTACTACTTAGTTGCTTAATAATTTGGATCGCACAAATCCATCAGGCAAATGCACAAAAGTCTAAAAACTTAAAACCTAATATTGTTTATATCTTGGCCGATGACTTAGGTTACGGTGATTTAAGCTGTTATGGTCAACAAAAGTTTAAAACCCCGAATATTGATAAACTAGCTGCAGAAGGAATGCTATTTACACAACACTATTCTGGTTATGCAGTATGTGCACCTTCACGTTGCTGCTTAATGACTGGCCAATCTACCGGACATGCATATATTAGAGGAAATCGTGAATTTGATAAAAAAGCCAATAAAGCCATTGCATTAAAAGATTCTATAGTTACAGTTGCTGAAATGTTAAAAAATGCAGGCTACGCTACAGGTATGTTTGGTAAATGGGGACTTGGAAATCAAACAAACGAGGGGGATCCTAATAAGCAAGGATTTGATGAGTTTTATGGATTTAACGATCAGGTTTTGGCTCACAATTATTTCCCATCTTTTTTATGTGACAATGGAAAAGAAGTGATATTAGATGGCAATGTTGAAGATAAAAATACCCAATATGCACCATTGTTAATTCATAATAGGGCATTACAATTCATAGAAAAAAATAATCCTGCAAAAACGGGAAAACCTTTTTTTATGTATTACCCAAGTACAATTCCTCATGCAGAACTACTAATTCCAGAAGAATATTTAAAAGAATTTAGAGGTAAGCTGCTTCCTGAAAAAGAGTTTAAGGGATTGGAACCAGGTTCAGAGAGATTTAGAAAAGGTGGGCTTGGTAGTCAAAAAGAAACACACGCTGCCTTTGCAGCAATGATTACTTTATTAGATAAGCAAGTAGGTGAAATAGTTTCAAAACTTAAAGAGCTAGGATTAGATAAAAATACCATCATTCTCTTTTCATCGGATAATGGACCACACAAAGAAGGGGGGGGGGACCCAGATTTTTTTAATAGTAATGGGCCATTTAGGGGTATAAAACGAGATTTATACGATGGTGGAATGCACGTACCTTTTATTGTTCGCTACCCACAAAAAATAAAAGCTGGCACAACATCTAACCTTATATCTGCATTTTGGGATGTTATGCCAACACTAGCTGAAATAGCTGAGACCCCAAGCCCCCAAAATTTAGATGGTATTTCTTTTTTACCAACTTTATTAGGCTCTAAAAGCCAAAAATTACACGAAAGTTTGTATTGGGAAGGTGCTGAGGAAGCTGGAGGAAAACAAGCGATACGAAAAGGTGATTGGAAATTGGTTCGTAATAATATGAATGATCCTAAGCTTACAACTACAGAATTATACAATTTGAAAACTGATATTGGTGAGCAAAATAACGTAGCCGATAAAAATCCAGAATTGGTAAAAGAATTGCTTGACTTGATTCAGAAATCTCGTACGCCATCAAGTATTTATAAATTTAGGTTTGAAAAAAATTAGGCGTTCATTCAAAGTTTATATACCCTGAAGCAGTTTTTATTTATTATAAATATTTTAACAATCAATCGGGTATATCATTTTTTAAAAGAAAAAACTACGAAGTTGTTTTGGCTTCGTAGTTTTTTTGTATATTTTAGTAGTATAAAATTAAGTGTAAGGTCAGCCTATTGTTTAATAATTTTTTGAGTTGAGATGGTACCATCGATGTTACTTTTAATAAAATACATGCCTTTTGGTAAGTTTGCACCGATGGTAATTGCTTTTTGATTGGTTATTTTTTCTTGTTGTAATAATTTGCCATACTGGTCAATAATGCTAATAGAAACGGGTGTTTGACTATTAGTAGTGATGGTACATGC
>NZ_JBQWIE010000028.1:0-60432 GCF_056745525.1 Parasediminibacterium sp. HNIBRBA5674
AATTCCATCTTAAAGCAACGGATAAATTTAATTTTATTGTATCAAAGAGCTAATTTATCTTTCGTACACCTGTGGTGAGGACACGAAACAGGGCTGAGATAAACCTAGCTTTGGTACGTGTCCTCACGTACCTTTTTCATTTATGTTTCTTGAAGACACGAAACAGGGCTGAGGATGAAAAAAAACGTTGGTTCCTTTATCTTCACTAGCGCTGGTCTCTGACCAGTGCTACAACGTTACTTGATTGTTCAAGGAAAATATTTATAGCTAAGTGACCTCTACGAACAGGTCAGAGACCTGCTCGAGTTAGACACCACTAGCGCTGGTCTCTGACCAGTGCTACAACGTTACTTTATTTTTCAAGGAAATATTTACAGCTAAGTACCCTCTACGAAAAAGGTCAGAGACCTGCCCGAGTTAGTATTTGCTGTTGGTCAAAGACACAACAGCGGCGAAAAGAAATAACCTTTGTGACCTTTGCCTTCTTCGTTTCGTTGCGTGAAACAACTACGCTACGATAAAAGCCTAATAAAGTATCTAGCCGTACAAGTGTGCGCAACAGACGTTACATAGAAGTACAAAAGCTGGTAAACAAAAGGTTCTCGTCACTGCGAGGTACGAAGCAGTCTGTGTTAGAAAAGATGAGATTTTCGCTGCTGTTGGTGTTGCTTTCACCAACAGCATTACTTTTTTCGGTTAGATGCTTCGTTCCTCAGCAAGACAAGTAAAACCTTTCCGCCGCAGTTGGTGTTGCTTTCACCAACAGCTTTTATTTTTGCAATGAAGTAGAAAAATG
Organism: Parasediminibacterium sp. HNIBRBA5674; assembly: GCF_056745525.1. Lineage (NCBI taxonomy): Bacteria > Pseudomonadati > Bacteroidota > Chitinophagia > Chitinophagales > Chitinophagaceae > Parasediminibacterium > Parasediminibacterium sp. HNIBRBA5674. The sequence continues at coordinate 797 of NZ_JBQWIE010000028.1, forward strand.
GTTTTGTGAATTAAAACACTAAATTTGATATTATGCAAATACAGCTAGATATAGAATTTAACCAGTTGGTAAAAATTGTGAAAACATTGCCAACAGCAAAGTTGCAGCAACTAAAGGCTGCTATTGATAAAGAAACCACTAAAGTGAATCTTAGTAAATCACAAGATTTAGAAACCTTGTTGTTAAACGGCCCTGTTGCTACACAAAAACAACTTGATGCAATAGACAATAACCGTAAAGCGATTAACCAATGGCGGACAAAGTAATATTGGTTGATACCTCAATCTTAATAGATTATTATCGTAAAACTGATAAAGCCAATACCATTTGGATGGGCTTTGTGAAGCAAGGTTATGAATTTGTAATTTCAGCAATTACAAAGTACGAGTTATATTCAGGTGCTACCGAAAGCCAATTAACATTTTGGAATGATGTGCTACAAATTATTTCTGTTATTCCTTTTGATAGTAGCTGCGTAGATACAGCCGTAGCTATTAACCAACAACTAAAGCGCAAGCGTAAGCAGATTGCTATTGCCGATTTATTTATAGCTGCAACGGCTGTTACCATTGGGTTGCCTATAGCTACACTCAATAAAAAACATTTTGAAAGGGTGGACGAATTGATAATTGTAGAATGATTTTTCAGTCGCTGTTGCTTTCACCAACAGCATTACTACGTTTAGGTTAGATGCTTCGTGCCTCAGCATGACAAGTAAAACCTTTGTGTAAAATATCTACGTTACAATAAAAGCCGCACAGCGAACAGAACGTAAAAGTGTGCGCAACGAAGCATCATAGTACTCCCAAAGCTGGTAACCAACTACTGCTTTTCTATTTCGGTGGTTGGCTTTTCTTTTTGTGCGGTGAGGTACATAATACTCACATTTAGCTCGAAGCCAATGAGCAAAATGAGGGCATTGAAACGGATTAATAGCATGATGACTAAAACGGTGCCGATAGAGCCGTACACTTTGTCGAAACGGGCATAATGATTGACCCAATACGACAAGATAATGGTGGTAAGCAAGGTGAGTATGGTGGCTAAAAACGAGCCCGGCGACAGTAGCGGCCAACGCTTTTTAACCGATGGTGCAAACTTGTAAATGAGGCCAATACCATAAAACAGAAAGCCTACGAGAATAAACCATCGCACACCGTTCCACCATTGTATGCGTGCCTTGCGCTTCATGTGAAAGAGACTTTTTAGCAAGAGGGCAAATTGGTCTTGCCCAATGAGTAGGGTAGCAGAAGCCAATACTAACACGATAAGGATAAGGGTGAGTTTGATGGCTCGCAAGCGTTTATGCAGGAAATACTTTTTCTTCTCAAGCACAGAGCGGTCGAAGGTTCTGATAACGCCAATCATGGCATTAGAAGCGTAGTAAATAAGCAACACAAAACCGAAAGAAAACAAACCCACTTGGCGCTCCATTAAGCCATTGAGCAAGTTGCGTATGAAAATATAGGTGCTAGAATTGGGCGTGATATCTTTAAATAAACCCAATACTTCTGTTTGTAAATCGGCCGATTGTGGTAAATAAGGAATGATAGAAAACAAGAACAATATGGCCGCAGGTAAGGCCATAATGAGGTTAAACGAGATAGCCGAAGCTCGTTCGTTTAAGCCTAGTTTGTCTATTTGTTTAAAGAAATACGTGGTGACATCGTACCAGCTTAAAGTGGTAGTAGGAAATATTGCTTGCTTGCTTTTGGCAGACAAAAATCTTACAGGCTTTAGCTGCAATATGTTTCTTTTCAATTTATTCATCCGCTTGTGCCTGCTTCTTTTCTAGGTAGATGGTTAATGCTTGTTGGTATGCTTTGGCGTATTGTAAATGCTCGGCGTAATTGCTGCTAAAATGGCTACCGCCTTTTAAATCTGCATCGGCCACAAAAAATAAATAGTCTGTTTTAGGAGCATTCAAAACCGCATCTATGGTACTAGCACTTGGTGTGCAAATAGGGCCTGGGGGCAAACCTTTGTTGCGGTAAGTATTGTAAGGCGATTCTATTTGCAAATATTTTTCGTACACACGTTTAATAGTAAAATCGTTCATGGCAAAGCGAACGGTAGGGTCTGCACCAAGCGCCATGCCTTTGTTGTAGCGATTGAGGTACACACTTGCAATATTGCCTTTGTCGGCTTCTTTGTTGGTTTCTTCTTCTACAATAGATGCCAAAGTGTACACTTCTGCTTGCGATAAAGCGAGGGCTGTGGCTTTGATTTTTCTGTCTTTTGCATCCCAAAAAGCATCGCTAGCATTTTTAATTTTTGCCAATACTTTACTTAACGGTGTGAAGTAGTAAAAGGAATAGGTATTTGGTAGAATGATGGTAAACACGGTTTTATCATTCACGCCAAAAGGCTGTAAACTATCTTTATTGTTTAGGAAATTGATAACTGCAATACTATCTGTTGCGAAATTCTTGGCTATTAATCTTGCAAAATCTTCTTTGGTACGTAGTTTATTGATAACCAATTTCACTTCGGCCTGACGGTTATTGCGTAAGATTTTGGCAAGGGTTAAAAGATTGTCGCCATTTTTTAATTGAAACTTACCCGGCTTTAAGCGCTGCCATACATTCAATTGGTCTGCTAGTAAGCCAAACATCAAGGTATTGTCAATAATATGCTCTTTTTCTAGTGTTTCTAGTACGCTAGCTTTATCGGTTTTGCCATCTTCTACCACAAAGCTTTTCGCTTTTTCATCGAAAGTGGTGGCAGAACCAAATACAAGGTAGGCAGCTATAGCACCTACAACAACTATTATTAGCAGTAAAAAAGTTAGGAATCGCTTCATGGCATCAAAGTACATAAAAAACCCCGACTGAGGTAAACAGACGGGGAAATTTGTGGTTAATAAACCAATAATTATTTTTTAGCAGGAGCAGCTGGCGCCGCTGGTGCTGCACCGCTCGTATTTACTTTATTTAATAAAGAGTTATCTACAGAAGTAGTAGAACCACCTTTTAAAAATAATGAAGAGGTTAATGCTAAAATAGCAATTGCACCTGCAAAAATCCAAGTTCCTTTTTCTAACACATCGTTGGTTTGTTTTACGCCCATAATGTTGTTACTTAAACCACCAACATTACCTGCTAATCCACCACCTTTTGGGTTTTGAATTAAAACAATTGCACCAAGAGCCACACTGGCTAACACTATTAAAGCTAAAAACAAATACACCATGATTATATTCCTTTTAATTGTTGAATCTTGCCCGCAAAATAAGCGGATTTCTCAGGATCTAAAAAACTTAATTTTATATAAAGCTGAATTGCCTTGTCAACCTTGCCTTGTTTGATGAAAACATCGGCCATAGTTTCGGTAACAATTTCTCTTGCAGCGATAGACGTTTTGGCAATATTCGCAATGGCTTTTTCCAATTCAGGGTCAGTACCAAGGTCTTGCGGTGGGTTTGGGCCTTGCCCTTTTATCTGTTTTAACCAATCTGTAAAGCGCCTTAACTGAACGGTTAATTTATCTTGCGGCTGCTTAGTTAAATCTATTTTAATGCCTTGCGAAGCAAAATAATCTACTTTAAATAGAGGTTCGGCTTCAAATTCTAGTTTTGCATCTTCACTAATAGGCTTTTTAAAATCAGCTATTTGGCTAGATAATACAGACGCAATGTTGTTAATTGGGTGTTTATCTTCTTCTTCCAATACATCCACTTCTTCCTCTGTAAATGCTTCACTTAAAGCCACTGCATTTGGTGCAATTTCTGTTGCAGCATCTGCAAAACCATTGAAACTATAACTTGGTATGGTAGCTATATTTGGCTTAGGTGTTTCAACTTGAATGGCAGGTGTTGAAGCATTTACGTCTAATAGTTTTTTTACAGCTTCTAATGTTGGGATTGAAAAACCGCCACTATTATCACTGCCAAAACTGTTTGTTATACTATTATCTGAGATTGGTGCTTGCGGCTCATAGATAACTACTGGGGCTTCAACTTTTACGATAGGCGCAGGAGGTGTTACATCTTTGAGTGAATTAGAAAGCGCATAAGCCGAATAATCTACAAAGCCATTATCATCTACAGGATTATTTGGTGTAGGTGTATTCAGAATTGGAGCTTGTACAAATATCTCATCTAAAAAAGGTTCAGCAATTAAGGTGGTATCTACAATTTCTGTTACTACTGGCACTTCTATTACAGCAGCTTCAACTTCGTTGTTTGTAGTTTCTGAAACAGTTTCTACGTGTTCTGTACTTTCAGTTGGTAAAGCTGCAATTGCTTCTTCAACAACTGGCATAGACGCAACCTGAGTAGACTCAACAACTGCTTCTACAACTGGTGGTATTGACTGCGTTACTGTTGTTTGTTTCGCCTGACCATTTAATATTACTTTTTCCAACACAGGTTCGGCAATACTGCCGTTGTGTAATTGGTACTGCAACCACAAAGGATTGCTAAAGTGCAAAGCTGCTTTTTGTATTTGGCCATTATAGCTGTAGCTGCTTTGTTCTTTTTGTTTTAGGGCTAATAAAAATTGGGCTGGGGCGAAATAAGGAAATTCGTTGGCGATTTGTTGCAAATCGTCAGCACCTACAGATGATAGGTGGTTGCTTCCTGAAAGGTTGTATAATACTTGTTCTATTGCCATCGGGGATGAAAATACTAATAGATTACCAATTAGAAAAAATATGGTTGAAAATTTCATCTGTTAAGTTGCGAATAATCTCATCCTGCAACTGAACATAGGCTTGGTCAAGGGATAAATTGGCTGAAAAATCGAAGTTACGACTTACATCAAATTCATCCGTTTTATTTTCCAAAATATCTTTCACAATCATGTGAACGCCAACCGTTAAACGGTTGGTAGCTGCTTGTGTAGATGATATTGCCGTGGTTGTAACATTATAAGTAGATATAAAACCACTTAACTGATAATGAGCATCATCGCTACTTGTTCTTGTTAGGCGTGTTTGCCCCACAATTTTAAGTTGCAGTTTATCATTCAACTTTGGTGCAAGCTGTGTATTAATAATTGGTGCTCTATTCTCAATAAAATTAATCTTGATGGTTTTGTACTTATTATAGTCTATAGATACATCTTTAAACTTGTACACACCACAAGAACACAAAAGCACTAATAGTGAAAGGTGAAAGGTGAAAAGTGAATATTTTTTTACCTTGAACATAAATTTCAGTTATCTATATTTTTAAAAAACTCCCTTTAGGGTTGGGGCAAAAATGGTTACAAATCATCAATATCGTATTCCTTCAACTTTCTGTACAATGTTCTTTCGCTAATGCCTAAATCGGCTGCGGCATCTTTACGCTTACCCTTATGTTTTTTCAATGCTTTTATAATCAGTTCTTTTTCAATCACCATTATGTTTAGCGTTTCTTCTACTTCTTCATGGTGATGAATATCGTCTTCATTCAATAGTACTGCTTGGTTATTATTAGGCTGATAAGCATTCGCAATTGGTTGCGCAGGCTGATAACTAGGTGTAGGCAACATCGGCTGCAAATCCATCGAACCGCCATTTGCATGAAAATCGCTCATTAAACTTTCTTTGGTAAAATTAGCCGCTGTACCTGCCAATGAAGGGTTTTGCAATATTTCTAAGAACATCTTTTTCAACTCTGTCACATCTTTCTTCATATCGAAGAAAAGCTTGTACAAAAGTTCTCTTTCATTTGCAAATTCGCCTTGCGGTGCTGCATCGCTAGCTAGCATTGGCATTCTATTCACCACTTTTTCTGGTAAAAATTTACGCAGCTGATTAGCGTTTAACGTTTGCGAATTACTCAACACAGAAATCTGTTCTGCAAGGTTCTTTAATTCACGCACATTACCTGGAAAAGGATAGTTAATTAACAAATTTCTTCCCTCTTCATCTAGCTGAACAGGTGTGGTTTTATAGCGCTCAGCAAAGTCAACCACAAACTTTCTAAACAACAATAAAATATCTTCCTTTCTGTCGCGTAAAGCTGGTACACGAATAGGTACTGTGCTTAAACGGTAATACAAATCTTGTCTAAAACGGCCTTTTTCTGCAAATTCTAGTAATTCTCTATTAGTAGCTGCAATAACACGTACATCGGTTTTTTGTACTTTAGACGAACCTACACGAATAAACTCACCAGTTTCTAGCACACGTAGCAAACGTGCTTGAGTACCAAGTGGCATTTCACCAATTTCATCCAGAAAAATTGTACCACCACTTACGGTTTCAAAATAGCCTTTACGGCTATCTACAGCACCTGTAAATGCACCTTTTTCGTGACCAAATAGTTCACTATCAATAGTACCTTCTGGTATGGCACCACAGTTTAGTGCAATAAAAGGATTGTGTTTTCTTGCCGATGTAGCATGTATAATTTGAGAAATAACTTCTTTACCCACACCACTTTCACCAACTATTAATACCGTTAAATCGGTTGTAGAAACCTGTACCGCAGTGTTTAATGCAAAGTTTAGCGTAGGTGCATTACCAATAATGCCAAATCTATTTTTTATGCTTTGTAAATCCATTATGAGTCAGTTTCTATTTTGTCAACTAAAATTTTGATTTCTGCTATTAAAATTGGAACATGATTTTTCACAATCAAGTATAATTGATAAGGGTCAACTAAATCATATTCATGGGAAATCTTATTTCTTATTGCAAAGATTTTATACAAATTGGTTATTGGGAGATTTGGCTCTATTACTTGCGCTCTTTTTAATGCTTCGCTTATTATTTCTATGCCTCTTTCAGCAATCCATTTAACATTGCTGATGGCAAATTTGGAAGGATTTAAAACGCCATATGTTTCCAACTCTTCTGCTGCTAACAATGAATCACATAGATATTTTAATAAGCGTTCTTTTTCTTTAAGCAGCATAAACTATTTTTTTACTTGCATCTATAGATCTTCTTAAATATTTATTTTGTGTTGTAATATTGGGAACAAGATCGACTTTTCTTTTTAGCAATTGGGTTAATGCTTTTTCCAAATCTAGAATGTTATCTATGTAATCATAGTTCTCAGAATCCCAAGTACTAAAATTATCTAAATCGATAGTGTATAAAAAATCTATGTCGCTTTTAGGGCCAAAATCCTTTTCTTGTGCCGCTGAACCAAACAGATATAACTCTTTCACCTTGTATTTTTTGCAAGCCTCAGCTATGCCATCCAAATTATTTTTTACTATATCAACCATAAGTCACAAATTTAAAGGTTGCTGACTATTGACTATTGACTATCTCACCCAATAAAGTAGCCCTTGTACATTCGTTTACTTTTACGTGTACATAGTCGCCTTTTTGCAACTGATAATTGCCTTTAGGAAACACAATTGACTTGTTTTGTTCAGTTCTGCCGCTCCAATCTGTGTCGCTTTTTTTGCTATTGCCTTCTATTAAGACTTTGAAGGTTTTTCCAATGTCATTCAAATTACTTTGAGTTGATAAAGTGCCTTGCATGTCTACAATTTCTTGCAAACGTCTTTTCTTTACTTCTAATGGTACATCATCATCAAAACGTCTTTCAGCCAATGTACCCGGCCTTTCGCTGTAGAAATACATATAAGCCATATCGTATTTACTGTAAGCCATGGCACTTAACGTATCTTGATGGTCTTCTTCTGTTTCGGTACAAAAACCAGTAATAATATCGGTTGTAATGCCGCAATCTGGCAGTATTTCTCTTATTCTATCCACTTTCGCTAAGTACCATTCTCTAGAATAGGTTCTATTCATGAGTTGTAAAATACGAGAGTTACCGCTTTGTATAGGTAAGTGAATATAGTTGCAAATGTTCTCGTATTTAGCCATAGTGAACAATACGTCATCGGTAATATCTTTAGGATGAGATGTGCTGAATCGCACACGTAAATCAGGATGAATCAACGCTACCATTTCTAGCAATTCTGCAAATGTTACGGCTTTATCGGTCTGTTCATTAAACCAATAATAGCTATCAACATTTTGCCCTAAAAGCGTCACTTCTTTATAACCTTTATTAAACAAATCGGTTGCTTCGGCTACAATAGAAACTGCGTCTCTGCTACGTTCTCTACCTCGTGTAAATGGCACTACACAAAAGCTACACATATTATTGCAGCCACGCATAATAGATACAAATGCACTCACACCGTTGCTATCTAAGCGAATAGGTGAGATGTCAGCATAGGTTTCATCTCTACTTAGCAGAACGTTAACCGATTTTTGTCCACCTTCTGCTTCTTCAATTAGGTTGGGCAAGCTTCTATATGCATCTGGGCCAATAACGATGTCAACCAATTTTTCTTCTTCCAATAATTTGGCTTTTAATCTTTCTGCCATGCAGCCTAAAACGCCTACCAATACGCCTTTTCTCGCTTCTTTTAGCTTTCTAAATTCTGTTAAACGCTTACGAATAGTAGCTTCGGCTTTCTCACGAATAGAGCAAGTATTTACAAAAATTAAGTCGGCTTCTTCTAAGTTTTTGGTAGCACCAAAGCCTTCGTTATTTAAAATAGAAGCCACAATTTCGCTATCGCTAAAGTTCATGGCGCAGCCATAACTTTCAATATAAAAGTGCTTTTTAAAGATATTTGGTTCAAATTCAAACGGCGCAAACGCTTCACCTTGCTTTGTTTCATCATGCACTTTGTTTTGCAACGCTAACATTTCCATTATTCAAGAAAAATTTTGTCTGCAAAAATAAGAGAAACTTGTGTCAGTTTGGCAGCGAATGTTTGTTAAGTGGTAATTTGTAGAGCGAACCATACCGCCTTGTTTAAATTGATTACATGCTTATATAAAAAACTTTAACAAAATCTGCCCTAAATGTTTTCTACACACTACTTGGGAAACACAAACTCAACACTTATTTTCGCCAAAAAAGCAAGCAACATGAAGCATTTGGTATTGGCAGTCTTAATCAGTTTGGGTGTATCGTCGGTAAAAGCGCAAGTTGTGGTACTCAACAGATTAAGAAGCGAAACCAATAGAACCATCAAAAAAGAAGCAGATACAAGCACATGGAAATGGAAGCAGGGCGGTTTATTGAGTTTTAATTTATCGCAAGCATCACTAAGTAATTGGGCTGCTGGTGGTGATAATTTTACATTGGCGGTTGGTGGCTACTTCAATTATTTTATGTACCACAAAAAAGATAGAATAAGCTTTGACAATAACCTTGACGTAAACCTTGGTTATGTACAAAGCACTAGCCTTGGTGGTAGAAAAAATGATGATAGGATAGATTTTTTAAGCAAATACGGCTACAAAATGGATAGCACTGGTAAGTGGTATTTATCTAGCTTATTCAATTTTAGAACCCAATTTTTTGATGGTTATTCGTTTAGTGGTAATAATGCAACGCTTACTTCTACGGCTCTATCGCCTGCCTATGTGGTGTTATCTGTCGGTTTTGATTATAAGCCTTCTGATAAACTATCTGTATTCTTATCACCTTTAACCTCAAGAACAGTGATTGTTGCTAGTAATAAGTTGGCAAAACAAGGTGTTTATGGCTTAGATAGCGGCAAACACGTTTTACAAGAAATTGGTGCTTTTGCAACCATTAACTATAACAACACGATTGCTAAAAACGTAACATACAAAGGCAGGTTAGACTTGTTCTCTAACTATAAAAACAATCCTTGGAACATTAATGTGTTTATGACCAATCAGTTTTCTTTTAAAATTAATAGAAACTTCAGTGCAACTTATGGTCTTGATTTAATTTACGATGATAACGTACGCATTTTTGGCCCAAACAGTAATGCCCCTGGTTTACAAACCAAAAGCTTAATTGGGGTTAACTATTTAAGACCATTGAATGTGAAAAGAAAGCGTTAATAATATTTACATGTATTATTTTTAGTAAAAGCCATTCTAAATGAGTGGCTTTTTTGTGAGAATAATATAATCTGTTGCTTAAAAATTGCTATTCTAAAACCGTTCTTCAAAAAAATATGCATTTTCTCTAGTGCAATAATTAGTTGTTGCCAATAATTAACTACTTTACGGCTAACTAAAACTGTGCTGTATCAAACGGAAAGAACTTTCTAGAAGACAATTTCTATCATCAACTGGTATGCTTGCAGGTGGTACTTATCCTGCCATGCTTGCTTTAGGCTTGTTAAAAGCTGCACCTGCTAATGCATTTAAATTAAAAGGCAGTGGCAAAGGCAAAAAAATCATCATTTTAGGTGCTGGTCTTGCAGGCATGAGTGCTGCTTACGAACTAGAAAAATTGGGTTACGAATGTGTATTACTTGAAGCTAGAGATAGAGTAGGTGGCAGATGCTTTAGTATTAGAAAAGGTACTACCAATCAAGAAATCAATCAACCATTACAAACGGCTGGCTTTGATGCAGGCTTGTATTTTAACGCAGGGCCAAGTCGTATTGCGCATCATCATCACATTACATTGCAATACTGCAAAGAACTTGGTGTACCACTTGAAACGTACAACAATGTTAACGAAGCGGCTTATTATTTTGCCGAAGGCAAAGGCCCATTATCTAACAAAAAAATTCGCATTAAAGAGATACAAAACGATGTGCGTGGCTATACCAGTGAATTGCTAGCAAAAGCGATAGATAAAAGCCAACTAGATGCAGCTTTAACCAAAGAAGATACCCAAAAAATTATTGAGTTTTTACGTGCAGAAGGCGGTTTAGATATTGATAAACTGTACAAAGCTTCTTCACGCCGCGGCTATACACAAGAACCAGCAGCCGGTAATCAAGAAGGGGTAATTTCAGAAGCTTATAAGCTACAAGATATTATCGCTTCTGGCTTACTTGACCCAGACTTTTACAACGTTACTTATTACACTTACGAACTGCAAATGACCATGTTTCAAGCAGTAGGTGGTATGGATAAAATTGCCACTGCTTTTCAGGCAAAACTAAAATCACCCATACAATTTGGCGCAGAAGTAACCAATATTAAGAACACCAATAGCGGCGTTACTATTAGTTACAATACCAAGCAAGGTGCACAACAAATACAAGGCGATTTGTGCATTTGTACCATTCCTTTACCAGTGTTAAGTAATATTAACCACAACTTTTCTAGCGATGTAAGTAGGGCTATTGACTTTATTCAATACATTAACACTTGTAAAATTGGCTTACAATTTAAAAGGCGTTTTTGGGAAGAAGATGAGGGTGTTTATGGCGGCATTACACATACCAATAATGAATTGACACAAATATTTTACCCGAATAACGATTTCTTAGGCAAGAAAGGCGTACTCATTGGCTGCTATAATTTTAACGATAAAGCCAAACGTACAGGTGCTTTAGGTTTTAAAGAACGTGTACAAATGGCTTTGCAAAAAGGCAGCTTGATTCACCCACAATACAGCAAAGAATTTGAGCAATCATTTTCTATTGCATGGCACAATACCAAATACAGCCAAGGTGGCTGGGCTTTGTATAGCGATGCAGAACGAAAATCGGTGTATCAAGCGCTGCTGAAACCAGATGGCAATGTGTATTTTGCAGGTGAACATTTAACCTATTGGAACGCTTGGATGGCTGGCGCATTTCTCTCTGCTCGTAGCGTTGTTGCCAATATTCACGCAAGAGTAAACGAACAAAAACTAGCCTATCAATCACCAACATAAATCTTTTAGCAACCAAAACAAATCATACTCAAAACAAACTACTATGCACACAAACATTAACCGCAGACAATGGCTTAGAAACAGCGCTTTATTAACAGGTGGCTTATCTATTTTGCCGGGCATTTTCAATTCGCTTAGTGCCAATCATTACGTGCCACAAGGCACTAGCCTTTACAGCGATATTTTGTCGGAAAAAGAAATTGTAGAGCAGTTTAATGCAGAGCGACCGCAATTAAAAGCGAGACTATTTGCCAACGAAAACCCTTGGGGGCCTTCGCCTGCGGCAAAAAAAGCCATTGCAGATGCGCTTGCCACTAGCTACCAATATGCATTTGTTGAAGAGCGACAATTAACCCAGAAAATAGCAAGTGTTGAAGGCGTAAAAGAAGACCAAATTTTAATGGCGGCAGGTTCTTCACCTTTATTGCAGGCAGCAGCTATTCATTTTAGTAAAAACGGCGGCACAATATTGACTTGTGGCCCTACTTACGATGATTTACTAAGAAAATCAAAAGCCTTTGGTGCTAATATTAATGAAGTGCCATTAACCGCAGATTACAAGTACGACCTTGATGCGATGGAAGCAAAAATTGACAGCAAAACATCTTTAGTATACATTGTAAACCCTAACAATCCTACAGGTACGGTGCTAGATGCAGCCAAGCTAAAAGCTTTCTGTACAAGGGTTTCAGCCAAAGTGCCTGTGTTTATAGACGAGGCTTACATAGATTATTTAGAAGACCCCAAAGCAGCCTCTTTAATTGAAAATGTAATTAAAGGCGAGAACGTAATTGTTGCTAGAACCTTCTCAAAATTGTATGGTTTTGCTGGCTTGCGTGTAGGTTATATTGCTGCGCAAAAAAGCATGATTGATATTTTAGAAAAATACTCATCAGACGGTGCTATTTCTTCGCCAAGTATTGCTGCTGCCATGGCTTCGTTTAAAGAACAGCCTTATTGCGGCGAGATTATTAAAAACACACAAGCTTCTAAAACCTATTTGTACAGCGTTTTAAAAGCAGAGGGCTACGATTATATCCCTTCAAGCACCAATTTCGTGATGTTTCCTATCAAAATGGACGGTAAAAAGTTTGCCGAAGAAATGATGAAACGTGGTGTGGGTTTGCGTTACTGGAAAATGAATGGCAAAGATTATTGCCGCCTAAGTATCGGCAGAATGGACGAAATGGAAGCATTTGCCAAAGCGTTTAAAGAGATTTCATAAAGTCGTCTGAACGGGGATTTTGTAGGATTTATTGGATTATTCAGATAAATCTTGATAATGCTACTAAATCTAGGTTCAGATATTTTGTCACCAGCTTTTGTTTTTCAATTGAGCATCGTTGCGTCGCACACTTGAGCGCTTAGTACATTTATCAGCAATCCAGTACCTTATCAAGTTTTTGAAACTTCGTAAGTGTACTGTAACATATCAAAAGGACACTTTCACATGGCTAAAGCAAGGTGAAACATGACAAAAGTGTAGTTGCACCTAGCTAAAGGATGCTTTCACTTAGCAAAAGGAAGGTTGAATATGGTAGAAGCCTACATGAACATTATTAAAGCATTACAAAAAAGAATAAAAGGTATATGAGAAGCATTGTTTTATTAGGATTTGGATTATTAGTATCAGTGGCTACAACATTTGCCCAAGATGCAAAGCCAACAGGCAGGGCACTAACCATGGCTGAATACGAAAAAGCTAAAACATTTGCGATAGCAGATTTAGATAAAGACACGTATGTAAAATTTGAAAACACGTATGTGCTAGACCGTTACGAAGCAAGAAAGCCCTACTTTATTACGGGTGATGATGGGCAAAAGAAGCGCATTGATTTGTACAAGTTATTGGCAAAACAAGACATGCAAGAACTAGGTGTGATGATATTTTACACCAACGAAAAAGGCAAAGTGTACAAAGCCGTAATGCCAAACTTTACAGCCGATGGTAAAGTATGGGAAAAGTATTTTGAAGACATTCATGCTATAGATAAAGTAGAAGCAAATTTTGTGTTGAAGTTATCTTATGTTTTGTCAAAAGAAATGGGGTATCAATTGTACAAAACCCTTAACCAAGGCAAAGATTTGAGCAAAGATGCAGGTACTTATGGCAGCGATATTTGCTTTCCTGGTACTGATTTAGTGGCTATGGCTGATGGCAGCAAGAAGCTTTTGAAAGATATACAACAAGGCGATGAAGTGCTGACTTTTGATGCTAACACCAAGCAATCTGTAGCTGTAAAAGTAAAAGCCTTAACTGAACATGATGCTAAGAATTATGCCATTACAACCTTGCTTTTGGTAAAATTTAATGAAGCTGTAAATAGTGATGGTATTGATGTAACGCTTACTAGCAAAGTATTAGAAGCCACACCAAATCACCCAATACAAACAAACGTAGCTATTAAAGCAGCAGGTAGTATAGCAATAGGCGAGCAATTATTTTGCCTAAATGAAACTACTAAAGCCAATGAATTATTTACTGTATGGCAAGTAAAAGAGCAAGCTGATGGTACGCAGAAAGTATACAATATTGTAGCAGAAAGCGGCACTACATTTATTATGAATAATGTGGTAGTAAGGCAGAAGTTGTAGTTGGATTTACCACATAGGCATATAGTCACATAGATTTTTGTACATCCAAATTCTATCTGTCTTTGTGCCTATGTGGTAATACTATTTCGAAAAAATATCAAACTTACTTTTTGGCCTCAAGTTTTCAAGCCATTTAAACTTTCTTAATCTTAGTTCTTCGTGGTTTATTTGACGCATAGGGTAGGCGGTGCCTTCTAAATTGTTGCGCAGTACTATTTTTTGTGGTGATGAGCCATCATTCTTTTGCTCAAAATACATGTCTATTACATCACAAGTAGCCTTGTTTACGCCAAGATATTTATTACTTTCATCTACACCATAATACACAGTTTCTGCATTGCCTTTTGCACGTAAATGGTCTATTTTGCCATTTAAGAAAAAGCCGTTAATAGTCGTGCCTTTTATTTGGTTAAAATATTTGTCAGTTAATTTTTGAATACTCATGGCATTTTCAAACACATATAATCTTTCAGGCTTCTTGTTTTGTACAAATAAGTACATCGTATCGCCTGTAATTTGATTTTTTTGCGCCCAAGCAATTGGATTCTTGAACAATCTAAACACAGAATCTTCACCTGAGTAAAACATACTATCGCAAACAGCTTGCAAGGAATCATTGAAGATTCTCACGTTAAAGTAGGCTTCAAAATAGCGGTCAGCAGATGTGTCTTTAGGGTTTTTAGCAACAGGTAATTTATCTTTTACAGAATCTCTCACCACAGGTACTGTTCTTGTTTTAAGTAACTCAGAAAGCTTTGAGGTAAACAAGGTATCTGCAGTTACATAAGTTGTGTCTTGTGGCTGTTTAATGAGTAACAAAGGCTTTTGCGTTGCTAATAAAGCGTTCGTTTTTCTATTGGCTTTTATATTGCCAGCAATTAAATCGTAGCCTGTACTGTCTTTGGTTCTGTACACAGCATTGCCATCGTATTCACTCAAGCCAGTTTTATCATCTACTGCAATTTTATCTGCTGTAAAAGTATAAGTGCTATCGTCTATAATTGGTCGCTGATTAAAGAATGCCTTTTTGCTTTTGGTATCGTAGTAACCATCTTTTGTTTTGATGGTTTGCTTTCCACTTACAATGGTAGAAGGCGCAACAATAGTGGTGATGCCAGTTTTGGTGTTGTATAAAAGTGTATCTGTTTTTACCGTAAAACCAGAATCTTTCAAGAATACATTTTGCTTAAAGTACACATCTTTTGTTTCGCCGTAATAATAACCTTCAGTACTTGTAAGCACCGTTTTGCCATTTACAACTTTACCGCCTTTGTAGTAAATACCTATTTTGGTTTGCTCGTCGTACACCAATTCTTCTGTAGTTAATACACCTTTGCCATCGGTTAGCTTTACCTTTTTGTTCAGGTAAGCTTTCTTTTCTTTACCTACATATTTTAAGTATTGCGAGTAAGTATGAATACTATCGTTGTCGTTAATATGCACATTACCAAAGGCTTCTAGAATATTAGTCAGCTGATTGAGCGCAATACTATCAGCTTCGAAAATGGTTTTCTCTTGCTGCACTTTGGCTTTACCAGCAAGCGATAGCACTTGTGTTACAGAATCAATTTGCTGAAAATTTTCCCTATCAGCACTGATGATCATAATCATTTTGCCATTTCTAGAGGTATCTTTTTTAGGCGCTTGCGCATATAAAACCGATGATGCTGCCAAACCTAGCATCGAAATAAATAATCGTTTCAGAAAAATCATTTTTGAAGTATTAGCGTATCATTAAGAGGTGCCGTTAGTGGCGTGCTCTTATCTTTTCCTCCAAACACAGAAATATTTACGTAACGCTTAGGATGTGTTTTAAAATCGTCTAACAAAATATTGGTGCTTCTCACAGTATTCAGCAATTGATAATACAATTTAGGGTCATTCATTAATAAGCCTAAAGTGCCATCTTTACTACCTATTTTTTCTACCAATACATTCATATTATCTATCGCTTTTTTAAGCGAAGCAACACTACCGTCAATATCAGCTTTCGATAAATTTTCTGTTGTTTTTTCAATGTTAGCCATCATTTTGGTAACCTTATCGTTGTTGTCAGCCAAATTTTTGGTAAAACTGTTCAAGTTTTTCATCGTTTGGGTGATTGCACCAGATTGTTGGTTTAACATGGTTTGAATTGAAACAGCAGAAACAGCCAAGCTAGCTGTTACCTTATTCATATTGGCAATCGTTGCTTGCAAGTTTGCTTTCGATTGTGCATCAAGCGTACCATTTACATTGTTTAAAACATTGTCTAAGCTGTGCAAAGTTGTTTTCAATTGATCAGCAACAGGCCCTACTTTGCTAGATAAAGAACCCAATAAACCAGGATTATCAGCAGTAACTAACGTATCACCAGAAGTTAAATATTTTGTGCCATTGCCTAATTCAATTTCCATACTTGCAGAACCAAGCGGGCTGCTGCTGATAGATGCAATAGAATTTGCAGGAATATTGTACTTGTCTTTCAGTTTAATAGTCACCAAAATCTCATTCAAGTTCGCATCTAAATTTTCAATATCGGCCACATTACCTACCTGAAAACCCTTGATTGTGACCTCATTAGAGATTTTAATACCTTTTGTATTAGAATATTTTGCGTATAAATAATTACCTGTTTTAAAAAGACTTTTACCTTTTAAAAAATTAAAGCCAAAAATAAACAAGGCAATACCAGTTGCAGCCAGTACACCCACTTTCATCTCGTTTGTTATCTTCATAACTACAAATTTAGGGGGATTGTTTGTATATAGTGAAAGGTGAAAAGGTAATAGTGAAAACGTAAAACGTTAAAAATTGCAATTATTTATTGTGTATATATACTTGTTGCGAGCTTCTGTAATTCTATATAGCTTTAGTTGTGTCACTCACTTGTACGTTCTTATCGCTATGCAGCTTTTCCCACATCATCTGTTTGATTTTCGCCCTAGCTTTTCACCTAAAATTTAATATTCCATTTCTTTCAAGGCTGGCGCTTTAAACCAAGTTGTTACTACCACCAATATTGTCATGCAGCCACCAAACAATACCGAAGGAATTACGCCCATCAACTTAGCCATCACACCACTTTCAAACTGCCCAAGCTCGTTGCTACTATTAATAAACATTGAGTTCACACTCATCACTCTGCCACGCATATTTTCAGGTGTTTTTAGTTGTAAAATGGTACCACGAGTCACCACGCTAATACCGTCTAACATACCGCTAATCATTAGCGCACCAAACGATAACCAAAACATTTTTGACAAGGCAAATGTGATAATACACAAGCCAAAACCTGCAACTGCATACAGCAATTTACGCCCTTGTTGTTTTCTAATTGGGTTTAGTGTAAGCGTAATAATAATAATGGCAGAACCAATATCAGATGCAGCATTTAGCCAGCCAAAACCTACTGGCCCTACTTTTAAAATATCTTTTGCAAAAACAGGAATCATAGCAACAGCACCACCAAACAATACTGCAAATAAATCAAGCGATAAAGCACCAAGCACTTCTTTGGTTTTAAACACATATTGCAAACCTTCTTTTACACTGTCTAGCGTTTTTTTCTCGCCTACTTTATTCATGGGCGGTTTAGGCTTCAATTGAAACAAAAAGCAAAAACCAGTAAAAGCCAATACTGCAACCACTGTAATGGCGCCTGTATTACCAATACCTGCAATTAAAAACCCTACTGTTGCATGGCCAAGTACCGATGCAGATAGCCAAATTGTTTGGCTCCAAGTGGTAGCATTTTGTAAGGTTTCTCTTGGCACCATAGAACCGACCATTGCACCAAATGTAGGCCCAGTAAATGAGCGAAAAATGCCCGTAAAAAATATCACTACGTAAATACAAAAAACAATGGCATGATTGCTAAGATGCGTACTTGTAAACTTTGTGGTCAATGTAAGTAAAACTAACACTGCTAAAAAATACAGCGCAACACCTTTTAACATCAGTTTGCGTTTATCACTTATGTCAATCACATGACCAGCATAAAGCGACAACGACACCGCAGGAATCACTTCACTTAAACCAATTAACCCAATAGCAAAAGGCGCATTAGACAACTCGTACACCCACCAGCCAACTAATGTACCCAACATACGCAAGCCCATAATAAATGTAAAACGACCGATTAAGAAGTTGCGAAATTCTGGAATTTGTACGGCGGCAAAGGCATTGTATGGTTGTAATTGCTTGTCTTGCATGCTTAGCTTATTGGTGAATGCAGCGAAGAAACATAAAAAATTGCGTAAGCATTTTCTATTTGCGTTAAATGGTAACGATTAATAGCTACGGGCACATTGTTAAAGCGTGCATTTTATTTCGTGCAATTTCATTTGCACGAAAAATATTGCACACTTTTTTGTGCAAATCGAACTGTGCATTTTAAATTGCACATAATTATTTGCACAATTTAGCGCAATCATTATCTCATTTCAATTTTAAAAGTATATCATGAAAATAATTAGAGATGCATTTGGTATTACTCAAGATGAGTTGGCTAGCTATTTTGAAATTACGCGTAGCCAATTATCACTCACAGAAACGGGCGGTAGAACCTTACCTGTAAACGGCATGAAAAAATGTATAGCACTGCTGCAAATAATGAAAACTGAGCCTGTACCCACAGTAGAAGAAAGCGAAAATGAACAGCAAGCACATAAAAAAACGGTTGCTAAGCGACTAAAAGATTGTAATTGGCAACTGATGCTTGCACAAAAAAAGTTAGCCGATATGCAAATGGTTTATCGCCAATGCTGCTTGAGTTTACTAGCTGTAAACACGTTGCTGCCACAATTAACCCAAGAGGAAATTAATGGTGTAGATAAAATTTGGCTAGAACTATTAGAAAGAAAAGCAAAAAGGAAATTGAATAACTGCAATATAAATGCGCAACAATTGCAACAACTAGAAATAGATAAACTAAATTTTGAAATAGTGAAGTTGGAAGAAATGATGGGTGGGTAATTTTCCGCCTATTATTTGCCGTTGGCTTAAGCCGACGGCAAATAATCCTAAAACATATTCACCACATCTTTCGCTCTTTCTTTTGGCAAAACCTCAAGCATTTCAAGCTTACCATTTATAATAATCGCTTCTACTCACCATTTGTTGCCTGGAAATAAACGCATCACTTTTACCACCGCACCATTTAGATTAGAAGGAAAACCTTTGCAGCCAAGTGGTTTAGTAGGTGAGGTAACAATCTTATCTTTTTAATTGAAGTGAATATTTCAATCAATCCAATAGCCTATTTTCAATATTTAAGCATCCACTAGACTTTGTTTGTTACTATCAATAGCAAACAGAGTCTAGGTTTACTATTTTTAAGATGTAAGCTAATTTTATTTTATCTAAGCTTGTACCAAATACCCCACATGCCATTTGAAAATGTGTATAGCTATCATCTCATGGCTATTATTTTCCCCTTCTCAACATTATAACGCTGCTAAATGTTATTGCTTTGCAATAATCAATATTTTTACACCTTTCTACTAGTTTTATAAATACGATTCAATGATTGAATTACCTGTTGTACCGCAACCATCTACCGCAGATACGATACTTAAAAAACCAAATTGGCTACGTGTTAAACTGCCTATTGGCGAGAGTTACAAGCACGTTCGTGGTTTGGTGGATGACCATAAATTACATACTATTTGCGAAAGCGGTAACTGTCCTAATATGGGCGAATGTTGGGGTGCTGGTACGGCTACTTTTATGATTTTGGGCAATGTGTGTACACGTAGTTGTGCTTTTTGTGCGGTAGCTACTGGCAGGCCAGATGCGGTAGACTGGGACGAACCGCAACGTGTGGCAGAAGCCATTAACCTAATGAAGGTGAAGCATGCCGTAATTACCAGTGTAGATAGAGACGAACTGAAAGATGGCGGTTCTATTATTTGGTACAATACCATCAAAGCGGTAAAAACGTTAAATCCTGGTACAACTTTAGAGACTTTAGTACCTGATTTTAGAGGTATTCAAGAGCAAATACAACGCATAATAGATGCTGCACCAGAAGTGGTAAGCCACAATATGGAAACGGTAGAACGCAATACCAGAAAAGTACGTATTCAGGCGAAATATCACCGCAGTTTAGAAGTGTTGCGCTTGCTAAAAGTAGGTGGTATGCGCACCAAAACAGGCATGATGCTTGGCATTGGCGAAACGAAAGACGAAGTAATTGAAACCATGAAACACTTGGTAGATGTGGGTTGTGATGTATTAACACTTGGTCAATATTTACAACCAACTAAAAAGCACTTACCAGTGTTGCGCTACGTTCACCCAGATGAATTTGCTGAATTAAGAGAAATAGGCTACGAATTAGGCTTTGATTATGTAGAAAGTGGGCCGTTGGTGCGTAGCTCTTACCACAGCGAAATGCACGTAGTAAAAGGTTACGGCCGTAACAAATGGGAGTCAGAAAAAGCAATATTGGCTACGGTATAGTTTGTATAATTTGCCACAGAGCCACTGAAACACAGATATTTTTGAAAGTTTCAGTGGCTTTTTTATGTTTTATTGTCTGTGTTTCTTTAACCCCAATATATGCTGCACTTTAAATTCTGTGCTTCTGTGCCTCTGTGGCAAAAAAAAATTCTCTGTGTTTCTGAGCTTCAGTGGCAAAAAAAAATTCTCTGTGTTTCTGAGCTTCAGTGGCAAAAAAGACTTAAAAACTAGGAAAGGCCTCTAGCATTTTGCAGTTATCATTTACATGCCACCCAAAAATGGATTCACCATTGGTAATAAATATATAGGCAACAGGTATTGCCATATTGTAGCGCAGTACTTGCTGTAATACGCTTTCGGTTAAGGCTACATCCATGGCTTTACATTCAATCATTAACCAAGGTTGGTGTTGTTGATTGTACACCAAAATATCAAATCGCTTTTTTAATTCACCCAGTTTTAATTCTTTTTCTACCGCAATTAAGCTGGCAGGGTAGTGTAGGCTTTGTAGTAAATATTGTAAGGTATTTTGTCGCACCCATTCTTCTGGTGTAAGTTTTACCCACTGTTTTCGTATCTCGTCAAATATTATTTCCTTACCCGCTTCTACTTTAATTTTAAAGTTAAAAGCTGGGTACGCAATTTTTATCATCCAATAAAAGTAAAAACTTTACCTTTACAAAAGCCCTTTTTTAACGTAAATAAAAATAAACAAATATGAAGACGAAAGAAGAAATCGTTAATAACTGGTTGCCACGTTATACAGGTGAGGTTTTAGAAAATTTTGGCCAGTACATTTTGTTGACCAATTTTAGTAATTATGTACAAATGTTTGCCGATTGGAATAATGTAGAAGTGATAGGAAGAGATAGACCTTTTCAATGTGCTACCGCTGAAGGTATTACCATTATTAACTTTGGTATGGGTAGCCCAGGCGCAGCAACTGTAATGGATTTGCTAAGTGCTATTAAGCCAAAAGCGGTGTTGTTTTTAGGTAAATGTGGCGGCTTAAAAAGACGCAATAAAATAGGCGATTTAATACTACCAATTGCAGCGATAAGAGGTGAAGGTACCAGTGGCGATTATTTTCCACCAGAAGTGCCAGCAATGCCAGCCTTTGCCTTGCAAAAAGCCATTTCAACAACCATACGTGACTACAATACCGATTATTGGACAGGCACAGTTTACACTACCAACCGACGCGTTTGGGAACACGATGAACAATTTAAAGAACACTTACAACGCGTTAGGGCTTATGCCATAGATATGGAAACAGCTACCATATTTATGGTTGGTTTTTATAACCATATACCAACTGGTGCGTTATTATTAGTGAGCGATAGCCCAATGGTACCAGAAGGCGTAAAAACAGAGGCTAGCGATAAAGCTGTAACATCAAAATTTGTTGAAAGCCATTTGAAAATTGGTATCGATTCATTGAAACAGTTAATTAATGATGGCGCAACAGTAAGGCATTTGAAATTTTAAATCATTTGCCTTGCTGAATATTTAGAACTTTAAATAAGCAAGGCAATGACTAATTTCTTAACAGCAGAATGGCGTAAATTAATAATGGCTAATTATGCAGTAGACCCCAATATTCTCATTCCATTGTTGCCCAAAGGCACTGAACTAGATATTTTTGAAGGTAAAGCCTACGTAAGTTTAGTAGGCTTTATGTTTTTAAAGAGTCGCATTTTTGGTATACCTATACCTTTCATGGGAAATTTTGAAGAAGTGAACTTACGCTTTTACGTAAAAAGATGGGTGAATAACGAATGGCGCAGAGGTGTGGTTTTTGTAAATGAAACCGTACCGTTTAAAATAGTTGCAGTAATTGCCAATTGGCTATATAAAGAACATTACACAGCAATACCTACCAAACACGAATGGCTAATAAACGATACAAGGCAAGCCATTAATTACTATTGGAAAAAGGCTGGTAAATGGAATGCAATAAAGTTAGAAGCGAGTACTGAAAGCCATAAAATGCAAGTAGGTAGTATAGAAGAATTTATTTTTGAACACTACTATGGCTACACAAAAGTCGATTCTGTTAATACCATTGAGTACAATATAGCACACCCAAGTTGGGAAATTTATCCTGTAGAAAAGGTAACGGTTAACTGTGATTTTGGTGCTATGTACGGTGCTGATTTTGCACACCTGAGCCACGTAAAGCCAGATTCAATAATGCTTACAGAAGGTTCTGATATTGCAGTAAAATGGAAAAGAAACAGTGTGTAAAAGCCATTAACTGACATTATTTTGCTAAGTAACGCTTGATTTCTTTTTGGGTATCTCTTTCCTTCAAAGTTTCACGCTTGTCGTGTACTTTTTTACCCCTACCAAGGCCAATTTCTACTTTCACAAATTGGTCATCAGTAAAAAATATTTTTAAAGGAACAATTGTATAACCTCGTTCCTTCATTCTTGCTTCTAGTTTCTTTAATTCTTTCTTGTGCAGTAAAAGCTTACGGTCGTGTACGGCAATATGGTTATTGGCTGTACCTAGTTTATACTCAGCTATGTACACACCACGCATCCACAATTCATGCTTTTCAAATAGGCAAAAAGCATCGTTAAAGCTTACTTTGCCTTCTCGGATGCTCTTTACTTCAGTACCCATTAAAGCTACGCCAGCAACATATTTGTCTTCTATGGCATAGTTAAAATAAGCCTGCCTATTGTTCATTTCTTTTGCCATGCCCCTAACCCCTGAAGGGGAATTTTAAAATAAATTCTCTATTAATTCTTAAACAAAGTAATCAATTGGCTTAAACGGTCTTTTAATGTTTTTCTATCAACAATAAAATCTAAGAAGCCATGTTCTACTAAAAATTCACTGCGTTGAAAGCCTGGTGGTAAATCTTTTTTGATAGTTTCTTTAATAACACGTGGCCCTGCAAAACCAATTAAAGCGCCTGGTTCTGCAATGTTCAAATCGCCAAGCATACCAAAGCTTGCTGAAATACCACCAAAAGTAGGATCGGTTAATAAAGAGAAGTAGGGTAATTTAGCATCACTTAGTTGCGATAATTTACCGCTCGTTTTTGCCAATTGCATTAAACTGAATGCGCTTTCCATCATTCTTGCACCACCACTTTTACTAATTACTAAGTAAGGCAACTTGTGTTCTATGCAATAGTCAACTGCTCTGCTGAATTTTTCGCCCATCACACTACCAAGGCTACCACCTATAAATTCAAAATCCATACAGGCAATTACCAATTCTTCACCATTTACTTTACCCACAGCTACACGCATTGAGTCTTTTAAATCGGTTTTTGAATGAATATCATCAAGGCGTTTTTGATAGTTTTTTAAATCAGTAAAGTTTAAAAAGTCTTTGCTGCGAATATTATCAAATAGTTCTGTAAACTCTTGGTTATCAAAAATAATATCGTAGTACTCATCACTGCCAATACGGTGGTGGTAGTTACATTTTGAACACACAAACAAATTCTCTTTTAAATCTGTGGTGGTAGAAATGAAATTACATTCAGGGCATTTATTCCAAAGACCTTCTGGTGTTTCTTTTTTATCAGCCGATGCTGTTAAAATTCCTTTTTTTCTGCGTTTAAACCAACTTCTTCGTCCTGTTTCCTCTAATTGCTTTTCCTCTTCACCTGTAAGATTTGTTTCAATATCTAATTCTAAGTCTTTTTTCATCTCTCAATAATGTTTGTTTGGCTATTTTACAAGCTAAACAAATGGTTTTAAGTAGTTAATAAACAAATAGCTACGTTGTGAAATCCCTCTTTAACGGGCGGTGAAGATAATGATAATTTGATTTTACACATCCTCTAAAAAAGAATGACAACCTAAAGGGGTTGTCATTCCTAATATAAAGGTATAATCGCTTATGCGTTACGGTTAATGCAGTTTAAATCTTCAAACGCAACTTCTAAGCGTTTGCTAAAGTTTTCTTCTGCTTTACGTAACCACACACGTGGATCGTAGTATTTTTTGTTAGGGCTATCAGCACCTGTTGGGTTACCTAATTGGCCTTGTAAGTAAGCCTCGTTTTTGGTGTAAAATTGTTGAATTCCTTCCCAGAAGCTCCATTGTAAGTCGGTATCAATATTCATTTTGATAGCACCATATCCAATAGCTTCTCTAATTTGGTTTTGTGGCGAGCCGCTACCACCATGAAATACAAAATATACTGGTTTTTCGCCTGTACCATATTTTGCTTGAATAAAATCTTGGCTATTTTTCAATATTTCTGGTCTTAATTCTACATTACCTGGTTTGTACACACCATGTACATTACCAAATGCAGCAGCTACCGTAAATAAATTACCTACTTTACCTAGCTCTTCGTAAGCATAAGCTACATCAGCAGGTTGTGTGTATAATTTGTCGTTTTCTACATCGCTGTTATCTACACCATCTTCTTCACCACCAGTTACACCAAGCTCAATTTCTATGGCCATACCAAGTGGTTTCATCCTTTTGTAAAACTCTACAGAGGTACCAATGTTTTCTTCAATTGGTTCTTCGCTTAAATCTAACATATGAGAGCTAAACAAAGGCTGACCTTTTTCTTTGTAAAATTGTTCGCCAGCATCTATTAAACCACTTACCCAAGGCAACCATTTTTTTGCCGCATGGTCAGTATGTAACACAACTGGTACACCGTAAGCTTTTGCTACATTATGAATGTGCAATGCACCAGAAATACCACCTAAAATATTACCTTGTAGGTTATCGTTTGGCATGCCTTTACCAGCTATAAACTGTGCACCACCGTTAGAAAATTGTATAATTATAGGTGAATTTACTTTTGCTGCTGTTTCTAATACGGCATTAATAGTGTTAGTGCCAATGGTATTAACTGCTGGCAATGCAAACTGATTGTCTTTTGCATCCTTTAACAATGCTTCTAATTCTTCGCCGAAAAGTACACCTGATTGGTATTTTTTCATAATGTAAAATAGTTTTGTGATGAATGAGGTCGCAATATAATCTAAGTTTTAGTTTGATGCTTGCTAAAATTGTATTAATTGAGTTATTTTTTGTCAAGATTCAGTTACAAGCGTTTGTTTTTTTAAATTTTTCAATTTTAAAACTTATTGTCTTAAACTTCACTTTGAAGGCTTGCAAAATAGTTTGCAGCATTAAGCAATCTGCTGCCATACCAGCTAAACATTTCACCATCTACCAATAGAATTTTTGTGTTTGGCATTGCTGTTTGTAACTCTACAATATGTGCTTGCTTAAAAGGGTAGGGCTCGCTTGATAAAAATAACACCTCACAATTTGTTTCACCTAATTGCTCAATTGTAATGGCTGGATAGCGCTTTTCATTTGCAAAAACGTTCTCAAAACCAGCATACTGTAGCATGTTGTTGATATAAGTATCGCCACCAACGGTCATGTAAGGCTTGCGCCAAATGAGATAAGCGGTTTTAAGTTTGGTGTGTGAAGTTTGAAGTTTTTTGAAGCGAATATTAATTTCTTCAATTAGTTTTTCTGCTTTTTGGTTGGTATTGGTAAGTTTTCCAATGGCTTCAATCATTGCTAAAGCATCCTCTAAATTATTGACATCGCTTACCCAAACTGGTGCAATCGTTGCTAGTGCTTCAATTTGTTCTTTTACGTTTTCTTCTTTATTTGCAATAATAATATCTGGCTGTAATGCGCTTACTGCATCAATATTTACGTTTTTTGTACCACCAATTCTTGCTTTATTTCTAAACCAGTCATTTGGGTGAACGCAAAATTTTGTAATGCCTACCACTGCTTGTTCTAAACCCAAGTAATGCAACAATTCTGATTGCGATGGTACTAACGAAACAATGCGTTTGGGCGTGTTTTCAAAGCGATGTTTTCTGCCTAATTGGTCAATACTTTCAAACATTAACTAAAGATAAGCAGTGCACTTGTATGGAAAAATGTTGTTTGACTTTGTTGAATAAAACTAGGTGATTCGTAAGTAGGTTTCACGCAAAGAAGGCAAAGAATACAATGTAACAAAGGTTATTACGCAAATAGCTTTAGGGCTAGTTTGGGTAAGAACCTTTTTAATTTGGATAGAACTTATTTGATAGTGCTAATATGATGGTAGTAAAAAAGATGAAGCCTTACTATCTTCCTTACTTGGCTGCGAAGCCTTGAGGACTTCGCATTGGCAAGAAAACGCAATATTGAAATTAGCTATACCTGTACTATTGCCTACTACTTCAAAGTGTCATTTTTGCTAATAGCAAAATCAAAGGAGGTTTTAGTGAAAATCAAAGGAGGTTTTACCTAAAACCAAAGGCGGTTTTGATTGCTGCCAAAGGTGGCTTTTTCTAGCTCGCTGATTTCGCAGATTACGCTGATGATTTTGAGAGTAATGGTTAAGTATATTAAACACTATCGATAATAATTTCTGCGTCATCAGCGCAATCTGCGAGAACACCAACCACTTACTTTGCCAAGCTATGTATCACATCGTACTTGGTTACAATGTGGTAATTACCGCTATCATCTTTGGCTAATACTGCACCGTTTTCTTTGGTAATTAAACTGCCTAGTTTTTCAACAGGCGTTAAAAAGTCTACCACCGGCGAAGCTGCTTCCATCACGCTTTCTACTGTTGCAAATTTGATGTCGGGGTTACTAAATATTTTCTGAAATAAACCGCCTTCACTCAGGCTGCCTACTAGCTCATTGTTTTGCAAAACTGGTATTTGTTCAATATCGTATTTCTTCATCAGTTCTACTGCATCTGCCACCGTATTGGTTGGTTCTACGGTAATTAGTTTTTTGCCAGCGCGGCCACTTACTATGTCTTTAAAGGTTTTTACTTCCAAGAAACCTCGTTCCATCATCCATTGGTCGTTATAAATTTTGCCTACATAACGGCTACCGTGGTCGTGAAAAATGCATACCACTAAATCGTCTTTAGTAAGGCTAGCTTTCAACTGCATCAAGCCTTGAATGCAGCTACCAGCGCTGTAACCACAAAACAAACCTTCTTCTTTGGCTATTTTTCTAGCCATTACTGCACCGTCTTTATCTGTAACTTGTACAAACTCGTCTATCACGCTCATATCGTAGTTCTGCGGCACAAAATCTTCCCCAAAACCTTCAGAAATATAGGGGTGCACAAAGCTCATATCTATATTGCCAGTTTTAAAATAATTGGTTAGCAACGAGCCGTATACATCTACCGCCCACACTTTTATGTTGGGATTTTTTTCTTTCAAATACATTGCCGTACCTGTAATAGTGCCGCCTGTACCGGCCGTGCAAACCAAATGGGTAATTTTACCTTCAGTCTGTGCCCATATTTCAGGGCCAGTGCTCTCGAAATGCGCTTGACGGTTGGCTAAATTATCGTACTGATTCATGTACATACTGTTGGGCACTTCTTTACCCAAACGCTTAGCCACACTGTAATAGCTTCTTGGGTCTTCTGGCAACACATTGGTAGGGCATACAATCACTTCTGCACCAACCGCTTTTAAAATGTCAGCTTTCTCTTTACTCTGTTTATCGGTGGTTACAAAAATGCACTTGTAGCCTTTTACGCAAGCTGCAAGCGCCAAACCCATACCAGTATTGCCACTTGTGCCTTCTATAATAGTACCGCCAGGCTTCAGTTTGCCTTCTTGTTCGGCTACTTCTACCATTTTTAAGGCCATACGGTCTTTAATAGAATTGCCCGGGTTGAAATAGTCAACTTTAGCCAAAACTGTTGCAGGAATATCTTTGGTAATTTTATTTAACTTGATAAGAGGCGTATTGCCGATTGTTTCTAGCACATTGTTCAACCACATAAAAACTAACGTTTGTTTGTTGCAAATGTAGTGTTTTGGCTATGTCAATAATAAACCCTCATCATATTTATACGCAGCAAAAACTTAATTTCATAGTAAGGCAACTAAAGGTTACTTTCAGCCATTGTGTAATACCTGATGTAATTAAATATTGGGGTAAAATGGTTAATAAGAAAGGATTATGACATTTAAAGTATTTAGCGAATTGAGTTACCAAGTGTACATGCCAAGTACCTTTTTGTTTAATATAGAAGCAGCACAAAGCAATGGGCAAACCATTATTGAAGAAAAACTAAGCACCAATATTGATTGTGAATTAGAAACATTGGTATCGCCATCGGGCACAAGATTTATACGTACCACCATAAATGAACCGCTAGATTTTATAGTAACCTACAGTGCCACTGTAACTACGCACCATCAATTAATAGATGAGCATCAAACCAATACTTTTACTGCATTAAGCAATATTCAGCCAGAAGTTTTGTCTTATTTATTTCCAAGTAGGTATTGCCAAAGCGATAAGTTGCAACGTTTTACCAGCCAAATGTTTGGTAATTTAATAGGTGATTATGCAAAAGTTACGGGCATTTGCGATTGGATATATCACAATATTGAGTACTTGCTAGGCAGTAGTAATTCGTATACGTCTGCGATAGATACCATGAGCGAAAGGGCAGGGGTTTGTAGAGATTTTGCACATTTAGGTATTGCCTTATGTCGTGCAAGTGGCATACCTGCAAGATATTTTACTGGTTATGCCTACCAATTACAACCAGCAGATTTTCATGCTTGCTTTGAGGCTTACATAAATGGTGTGTGGTTATTTTTTGATGCGACTAGAATGATACCTAGCAATGGCTTAGTAAAAATTGCCAATGGTTTAGATGCTGCTGATACCGCAGTGACCAATATTTTTGGTAGTACTTTTTGCAATTACATCACAGTAAGTTGCAACTTGGTTGAGGATGCAATATTCAAGCCTTTTAATGCTTGGGAAAATAAAGAGGTAGCTTTGAGTTATGGGTAAATAAGATAGCTTAACTACTAACTCTGTACTGTTTCAAACATCTCTTTCATCTTACCGCAAAGGTCTGTTTGAATCATTTTTTCTGCAAGGTCAATCATATTTTTAAAGGCAATGGCAGTGCTAATACCATGACCGATAATTACTGGCTTAGCTACACCAAGTACAGGCGAGCCGCCATAGTTTTCGTAGTGAAAACGATTAAAATAGTCATCTTTACCAAAACCTCTAGTTTCTGCCACTTCATACAAGGTTTCAGCCATTTTAAGCACAATATTACCTGTAAAGCCATCGCACACCATTACATCGGCTTTATCGTTAAAGAAATCTCTTCCTTCAACATTGCCAATAAAATTAATTGCAGAGTTATCTTTTAAAAGAGGGTAGGTAGCTTGGGCCAAAATATTACCCTTGCCTTCTTCTTCGCCTACATTCATTAAACCAACTTTTGGGTTGCTTACATTTAAAATGTGCTGTGCGTAAAGGCTGCCTAAAATCGCAAACTGGTTCAGTTGTTCAGGTTTGCAATCTGCATTTAACCCCACATCCAATAATAAACCTGTTTTGCCGCTTAGTTTAGGAACAATGGTCGATACAGTAGGTCGTAAAACACCTGGTAAAGCTTTAATGCTATACATGGCACCTACCAACATAGCACCTGTATTACCTGCACTGATGAAGGCATCAATTTTGCCAGTTGCAAGCATGTAAAAGCCAATAGAAATAGAGCTTTTCTGTTTTTCTTTTAATGCTTTGGTAGGATGTTCGTGATAGCCTATTACTTCTGGGGCATGAACTAAATGCAAATAAGGCGATGAAACAAGTTGCTCCTTTATGAGAGGTTTCACAATTGCTTCATCACCTATACAAAATATATTAGCTTCAATTAATTTAGACTGCAAGTACAGTTGGATACCTTTTACCACTTCAAGAGGGGCTAAATCGCCACCCATCATGTCTAATCCTATATTCATGCGCCGAAGCTAAGAAATTTACGCTAAAGGTTACGCTTTTAAAGGCGCTTTTTCAGCTACTAATTTGCCTTTGTAGAATAATTTACCTTCGCTTACATGTGCACGGTGACGTACATGTAATTCACCAGTTGTGGTGTCTTTGCTTAAAGTAACTTCTTGTGCAACATAGTGTGTTCTTCTTTTTGCACTGCGTTGTTGCGAATGTCTACGCTTTGGATTTGGCATAACGTCAAATTTATAAAATCAAAAAAATATTTATTCTAAACCCTTAATATTATCTAAACCTTTCCACAATGGGTTTGCTTGTTTAGCAATGTCGTCTTCCATCTTTTTCAGCATGTCAAGAACCTCATTGTTACATTGTGGCCCACCCATTTCTTTTTCGTCACACATTTTTTGCATTGGTATTGATAAGTTGATAAACTCATAAATCCAATCAGAAATATACAAGTGACTTTCTGTTTTGCTAATGTAATAAATGTCAGAATCTTCTTCAGAAGCATTGGCCGCTTCAGGGTCATCTACCATTTTTACAATAATGTTGAATTCGTCCCACAATTGTTTTTTCAAACCATTACCACATCTATCACAATCAACGTCTACAACACCATCTATATCAAATTTTAGCTGCAAGAATCCATTTTTCTTGTCTAAGGTCAACTTTACGTTGGCACTTAAATTTGTAAAATCTTGCTCGCCAAAAGGTACAAAGAACTTATCTTCAATCTTGTATTCAAATTCATGAACCCCAGGTCGTAAACCAACAAACGCTATTTCAAATTCTCTCCGGTTGCTCATCTCGGTTTTTTTGGGACGGCAAAAGTAAGGTATATAGGTGTAACAGCAAAAATTACATGAGTTATTGTTAAAAAGTTGATTCTTTGTAAAACTTATGAAAGTTACTCACACATCAATGCTGCGAAGATACAAGTCAGTTTTAGCTTGGATAATTCCAGTTGTTTTAGCTGTGGCAGTATTTGCATGTTCTTTCTTTCCTGCTTTTATAGAAAAATATTATAGTAGCAAATTTTATATTCAAATATCTGATTTACAGCGCATTGTAACGTCTTTTGTTTCTTTTAGCGTTGGTGATATTTGCTACGCAGTATTAATTGTTTATATCATTTTCTACTTTGTAAAATTTGTAATACTTGTTGTTAAGAAGCAATTGTCTTGGAAAATATTGGGTAAAAGCTTGCTAAAGGGTATTAAATTTCTATTATGGGTGTATGTTATTTTTAATCTTTTTTGGGGATTAAATTATACACGTTTAGGTATTGCATATCAATTACAACTATCAAATAGTAAATATTCCACACAAGAACTACAGGATATTACCTGTGAAATTTTGGATAAATTAAACGATTCAAGGCTTGCTTTAGGCGATAGTAACTATCAATATCCTAGCAATACCGTTATCTATCACCAAGCTTTTGATGCCTACCAAACTACCAAAAGCAGTTTTCAATTTTTAAACTACCAACATTTTTCAGTAAAGCCATCTTTGCTTAGCACAATGGTAAGTTACGCTGGCTACTCTGGCTATTATAACCCTTTTAGTGGTGAGGCACAATTAAATACTGATTTGCCAAAATTTATAACACCTTTTGTTACTTGTCACGAAATGGCGCATCAGTTAGGCTATGCAAGCGAAAGCGAAGCAAACTTTGTCGGCTTTCTTACTGCTACGCACAGCAATAATTCATTGTTCGTCTATTCAGCTTATTTCGATGTGTTTATGAGTGCCAATGGTGAATTGTTTGAGCAAGATTTTTACAGCGCCTCTTTAAACCTAAAGCAATTAAACAGTCTTACCAAGCGTGACAGAAAAGCTTATCGAGACTATGTTTTTGGCAAGCAAAACAATATGCAGCCTGTCATGTCTAAAATATATGACCAATATTTAAAAGCTAATCAACAAAAAAGCGGTATTAAGAGTTATAATGAAGTTATAGGCTGGTTAATTGCTTATAAAAAGAAATATGGAACGTTCTAATGTTATAAAAGCGATCAATTCTATTGCGCTTACGGTCGGCTTAGGTGCAGCATCTGGCTACTTTACGGTAAGAGAAATACCTACTTGGTATGAAGGACTTGTAAAACCAAGTTTTAATCCACCGAATTATCTGTTTGGCCCAGTTTGGACTACTCTTTACATTCTCATGGGCATTAGTTTATACCTTATTTGGAAACAAGCACCAACCTTAAAGCGTAACAAAGCCATTACTATTTATCTAGTTCAATTTGCACTTAACCTTGCTTGGAGTTTTATTTTCTTTAACCAACATCAAATATTTTTGGCATTAATAGAAATGGTTGTACTGTGGATCTTTATTTTACTTACCATTTTTGCATTTAACAAGTTTAGCAAGCTTGCAGCTTGGCTACTTGTACCGTACATCAGCTGGGTCGGTTTCGCAGCGTTTGTTACTTACAACATTTGGCTACTCAATCGCTAATCAAAACTTGTTTTTCCACATCATACTTTCAACTGGGCGGTTTGGCTGCCCACTGTACTTGGCATTCTTTTTCTGATTGTATTTTACTTCAATTTCGCCATCAACAGGAAAATAAATCAACTGACCAATAGGCATGCCTGCATACACACGTACCGGTTGCTTGCACGAAATTTCAAGCGTCCAATTACCACAAAAGCCCACATCGCCTTTACCAGCCGTTGCATGAATATCAATACCCAAGCGACCTGTAGACGATTTACCTTCTAAAAAAGGCACATGTGCATGTGTCTCGGTATATTCTTCAGTTACACCAAGGTACAGCACGTCTGGCTGTAGCACAAAACCTTCCTCTGGTATTTCAAAATGGGTAATTTGGTTGTGTTTTTTCGCATCCAAAACAGCGTCTACATAAGTGGCCAAATGCTTGCCCAAATGCACATCGTAACTATTGCTGCCCAAGCAATCACGTAAATAAGGCTCAATTTTAATGGTGCCAGCGGCAATTTCTTCTAAAATACGTTTGTCAGATAAAATCATTGTTATTGTATTTGTGTTACCAGCTTTTGTAATGCTATTTAGCGCCTGTTGTGTCACTTGCCGACTTTTTCGTCGGCATCCCGATATTACATTCGAATCGGGACTTGTACGTTCATAACATTATTCAGCTTATAGTTTGGTAGCTTTAAGAATCACTAGATACATTATTATGTCTGTATCATTAGTATTTCTAGTCGCTAACTGCACAAATAAAATTCTTTTTTCTTAATAATCACCCAATTTTGCTTGATGCCTTTGTTTTTTCAACATATCATTAGCCCAAATACCAAACTAGCCATTTGGCAAATTGAAGAAGACGAGTCTTTTTTTCTTGAAAAAGTCTCTTTACAAAGAAGCATTACACATCCTCACAAGCGCCTGCAACACCTTGCTGGCCGCTATTTATTACGCTATTTATTTACCGATTTTCCCAACGATGAAATTGAAATTGCCTCTACACGTAAGCCATTTTTACCAGACGAGCAATACCATTTTTCCATTTCGCATTGTGGCAATTTTGCAGCGGCCATTGTAAGTAAAAAACAAAGGGTAGGCATCGATATAGAATTAATAACCGATAAAGTAGCCAAAATAGCTCACAAGTTTTTAAATGAAGAAGAGAAGATTTTAGTCAATAATCAATGGTCGGTAGTGAATAGTGAAACAATAAACGGTAAAAGTGAAATTTCAAAAGATGTAGCAAACTTTTCTAAGGTTTCACAATTCACTTCTCACGTTTCACCATTCACACTATTAACCCTATTTTGGTGCGCCAAAGAAACCGTGTACAAATGGTGGGGCAAGGGCGAGGTTAATTTTAAAGACCACATTCAATTACATACCATAAATGTTGCTGAAGCTACATTTAAAGCAGTATTTACCAAGTTACCAGAATTACAATTATTAACCATTCACTACCAAATGTTCGATAATTTGTGCCTAACATTTACCCACAACTACTTTACAAGAAAGTAAAAGCAAATACAAAGCAAAATAGCGAGTACAAAAGCACCCGCTAGCTTGTAAGTGTGCCAGTAGTGTAAGCGTTTTTGCGTAGTGCGCTGCTGATTAAGTGATGCAAATAATGGTGCATTATCGCTAGCAAGCGCTAGTAAAATGGGGTAAATATTTTCTGCTAATGGAAAATGTAGATGCCAAATACTAGCCTGTAAATTCTTAATGATTTGCTGTTGTAAATGGCTGTTTGCCTTTGTTATCAACCGTTGATTAGCACTATTGAGCAATTGTGCTACAAGTCTATAAAGCAGGTCATAATCAATACGATATGGGTCTAAAACGGCTATGAATGAAGCAAGCTGTTGTGCTTGTTGCGCAATATATTCTGCTGTAACAAGGGCTTCTTGTTCTACTTGCTTATAAATTTTTTTGTAGTGATATGCTTGACGTCTTTTTGTATCGCTAAGTACATCATAAGCTTCTTTAATTTCTAAAAATAAATGTTGATAGTTTTCGTCAGTAGCGGTATCAGGATGGTATTGTAACGCCAACTTGCGGTACGCCTTTTTTATTTCTTCTTGCGTTGCATTTGGCTGAACTTGTAATATATCGTAGTAATCTTTCAATACCATACAGCTTCGAAATTAAGTTTGTAAAGGTGTAATGGCAAATTATTGCCATAAAAATAATGGTCGTTATTATTATAGTTGGTCTATTAAAATCATATCGGTAGTTATAATTCATGCCAGTAGAAATAGTGCTTATGGTGGTAGCTAGTCAATTATAGGTAGTAGTTACGCAATTCATGGTGGTACTTAAGCCATTATGGATCGTAGTTAGTCTATTAATGGTGGTAGCAACTTAATTTATGGTAGTAGTTACGCCATTATAGTTGGTAGTTAGGCTATTCGTGGCGGTAGCTAGGTTATTATGGGTGTAAGCTGGCTTAGTAGGGTTGGTAATTATTCAATAGTATAAAAAATCCCGTAGAAGCGTTACGCTAACGGGATTCTTTTATTTTAAATTGATAATGATTTATTAAAAGGCAAATTTCTTACCGCTTAACCAAGATAAATTAATATCATCTGGTACTTTCATACGTTCTGCAATGCGCTTATATCTTGCAGCTAACGTGCTTAAATAGTCTTGTGCTTTGGCAGCGCCATCTTTTAAACCAGTTAAATCTTCAATTTTCCAAAGGCTCACTAAATGTTCTATAATGCTTGCGTAATCCCAAGTTGTGTATACACCAATTTTTTGCGTAATTGCAGAAAACTCAACGAACAGATTAGGGTTACTACCGCCTTGATCCATTAAAACTGCTGGCATTGTAATTTGCTTGCGCATCATTTGTTCAAATGATTTTAAAGCACCATTAGGGTCTATTTCAAATATTTTGCTCATGAAAGATTTATATGCCTTTTCATGTCTTGCCTCATCACCTGCAATTTGCTTACAAATTCTAGACAAATTGTTATCACCAGCTTTATCGGCTAATTTACCTGTATTTACATGTGAAATTTTGGTAGCTCTTTCTTGAAAAGAAGTATACACAATGGCGCTGTATGGATCTTGATTGGTATTAGGATCAAAGCCATTATATATCAAACGGTGAATGGTTTGTTCAACAACTTTCATGTCGCAACGGCCACTTAAATACAAATATTTGTTTAGCAAGTCACCATGTCTATTTTCCTCAGCAGTCCACGCTCTTGACCAGCGTACCCAACCATTATCGCTTATCAAATTTCTCTCCTCATTAACCATTAAGTTAAAATAAGTTTGATAACTTGGTAAAGCCTCTTCGGTAATCATATTACCGACCAATGAAGTAATCACTGTATCAGGTATACCTGCACTTCTCTCTCTTAAGCTTTTAATTTGATCAAAGGCATCTTCTTTGGTTAAATCTGGTAAAAAATCCGTTGGTTGCCAGCAATCGTCTGGGTCTAACAAGGTATCGTCTACAGCAGTACCAACGTAGTCTTTCAACATGCTGATTACTTCCATATTCTTTCCCAACTCGTTACTCTCTGCAATACTCATTGCCCTTTTTTTTATTGGTTAAATATTAAAGCGGTAAAGATAATACTTGCAGCTTTTTTCAAGCAACATTTAATTTGCTAAATTAGTTTTTGTTTAGTATTTGTGTTTGCTAGAGAGATATTTCTCGTGAATAATGGTAGCCATTGTTTTGTTTTGCACTTTACTTTCTACCCATGAGATAATATCTAAATACGCAAACGCTCTTGTTTCAAAACGGCTTTTCTCATACTTTTTAATTGTAGCCAAAAACTTCTCAAATTCTGGCTGCATTTTCCTCGGTGAAACACTAAATGAGTGGCGCAAAAACTTAAACATCTCTTCTTCAATCACTGTAAGATTCTGCATTTTGGCCATAAAGCGATACACAGATTTAATGAGATATTCAATAATATCATGGTTACCTAACTCATAGTGTGCCATCATGTGCATCAACCTAGCATAGCACTGTAAATCGTTTCTTAAACCAACGTTGTGGTTTATTATTTTTTGTAAATAATCTATTGCAGTACTATAATCACCACTGCCAAAATACAGTGTAGCAAGCTTGTAATTAAATACTAAAACCCTATGATAATCAATGTACAACTCGTATTCTGTTAACTTTTCTTCAATGTAAGGTATCAGCTTTAATCCATCCTTAAAAGTGCCAGTCATTAAACATTGATTAATTTTTGCACTGTTGATGTACACAAATGTGTGAATGCGAAAATTATCATGGTGGTTAGCTACAGCAGATTGACCAAAGGCTTCAAATTCTCTTAGGGTTGTTTCGAACTTGCTAAAATTTCTAAGATCAAAGTGTGCATTTAGCAAGTTGTGCATCCCTTTAATGTAATGGCCAGTTTCTACTTCAATCATACCTGGTTCAGCCGTAAATAAGTCAATCCATTTTTGGCTATAGCGATAGTACATTAAAAAATCTTGCCTAATGAACGCATACCAAACATAGCTTTGATATAGATATAGTTTCTCGTAAAAGCCTGCTTCTGCTTCACTTTTTGGTGGTAAATTTTCCTTAAAAAAAACTCTTACATCCACTTCATCTTCTTCGTTACGTGCATGGCCATTTTTTACATACCAGCCATACAATTGTAAGGCAAGGTTAGATAGTTTTGTTACACGGCTTATACGATCGCTTACCTCAACTGCTTCTACAGCTAAGTGCGCCGTTTTTTCAAGTGTACTGCGTGTAATATGTAGCGTTTCAATTTTTTTCTCTAGTGTAATTACCTGCGTTAAAAAACTGAACTTGTTGTGTGAGCGTGCAATTTCTTTTACACGTTCTAATATCTTTAAACTTTGAAGCTTTAAGCCCTTGTTGTACAAAATACGAGCATAGTCTAACTGCTCATTTAATTGTAAATCAATGTTTTCTGTTGATTTTAATAAGCGCAGGCTTGCTAAAATTTGCTTGTATAAATGTGTTTTTAAATTGGCTAGTTGTGGCTTTTCTACTGTCGGTAGTTTCTTAAGTAATATTTTCTCGTCGTATTCAGATAGCTTATCAAGTGCATCAAATAGCTGTATGATTTTTAAATCTTCTTTGGCGGAACTACGTTTGATGTACAGCTTAAAACTTCGTTTCTCTGCTTTTTCAAGCGATTTTATTAATAAGAAAAGTATATCAGTATTTCGGTTTGACATCATTAATTTTTTTTTGTAAAAACCAATGCCTGTAAGGGTTTCCGAAATATCAGCAAGTTTTAGAGATGATAAAATCAACAATAACTTGTGTTCAATAGGGTAGTAGCCCTATGTATATTTGTTGTAGAAACAAAAAGCTAAATGGTAAGCAATCGTTAGTGGCAAGTTTCGTTAGAGGCCGACATCTTTCTTAAGATGATTTATCGAGAATCAAGCAAGCTGTTAGTCAGCACTACTTTAATTCTAAGAATTTTCATATGGCAAGCAATCGTTAGAGGTCGTTCTGTTTCTACGGAAGGACCCTTTTTTCGTTAAGGCTCTGCGAATATATATGAACGAAAGATTACCACAACAATTTTTTAACAAATTATTTCTAAATTCTTTAAAAAAGATTTTAGTTGAAGCATTTGCGTTCTTTTTGCGTAAAACATTTATTTTTTCATTTATTCAAACGCTATTTTTTCATGAATTTCAAAACGTTTTTTTAGCTTGGGCATCATCGTTTTTTTTAACTGTAATGCAGTGTTTACAAGCATTACAGCTTTATTTTTTTTGTTTGGGATAATATTATTTGCAAGAACTTGTTTATACCCTTTTGTACAGTCGCTGTACATTTATGTAACAAAAGCAAAGAAACAAAAAGCTATTGGAGTCAAGCTGTGAATCAGCGCAAAGTTCGATTTTAAGATTTTTTCATATGGCAAGCAATCGTTAGAGGTCGTTCCGTTTCCACGGAGTGACCCTTTTTTTTGCGGCTACTTCAAAATATTTACTACTATTCTCGTTAAGCTTATTAAATTGCTATTATGAAGGAAGAACAACCTCAAGCAAATGGCGAATTATTGTTACAACTTGTAAGTACTAAGATGCCTTTTGGCAAATACAAAGACACGCTTATCTGCGATTTGCCAGAGTTTTACATAGAATGGTTTGCTAGAAAAGGCTTTCCTAAAGGTAAGATTGGTGTATTATTAGCAACTATGTACGAGATTAATTTAAACGGCTTGAAAGATTTATTAAAGCCATTACGAAAATAACTAGCTGTTACATTAGCAAAGAAAAAGCCGTTAGAAACATTATCTAACGGCTTTTATATTTTTGGAAACCTAATTTTAAATTAAGCAACTGCTAATTTCACTAAGTCTGCAGCTTCACTTAATAAAATAGCTGACTGAACTTTTAATCCACTTTCGTCTATTAATTTTTTGGCTTCAGCAGCATTGGTACCTTGTAAACGTACAATAATAGGAATATTTATATTCCCTAGTTTATTGTAAGCCTCAATTACACCAGCAGCAACTCTATCGCAACGTACAATACCACCAAAAATGTTAATTAAGATAGCTTTTACGTTAGGGTCTTTCATAATAATTCTGAAACCAGCTTCTACAGTTTGTGCATTTGCAGTACCACCTACGTCTAAGAAATTTGCAGGCTCACCACCAGCTAATTTAATCATATCCATTGTAGCCATTGCCAAACCAGCACCGTTTACCATACAACCTACGTTACCATCAAGTTTCACAAAGTTTAGGTTAAACTGACCAGCCTCAACTTCTGTTGGATCTTCTTCAGTAACATCACGTAGAGCAGCAATGTCAGCATGACGCATTAAAGCGTTGTCATCTAAATTCATTTTACAATCCACAGCAATCATTTTGTCATCGCTAGTTTTGAAAAATGGGTTAATTTCAATCATGCTTGCATCTAACCCTACGTAAGCATTGTACAAATTAGTTACAAATTTTACGCAGTTTTTAAAAGCTTCACCAGTTAAACCAAAATTGAAGGCAATTTTACGAGCTTGAAACGGCTGTAAGCCACCACTTGGGTGTACTAATTCTTTAAATATTTTTTCAGGTGTATTATGAGCAACCTCTTCAATATCCATACCACCTTCAGTGCTGTACATAATTACATTTTGACCATTAGCACGGTCAAGCAAAATGCTTAAATATAATTCTTTAGTAGGGTTAGGACCATCATAATAAACGTCTTGTGCTACTAAAATTTTGTTTACTTTTTTACCAGCTTCACCAGTTTGAATGGTAACCAATGTACCACCTAAAATACCAGTTGCATAGCTAGAAATATCTTCTACACTTTTACCAACTTTTACGCCATTCATACCAGTTTCAATCACTTTTCCTTTGCCACGGCCACCTGCATGAATTTGCGCTTTAACTACAGCAAATTTGTTGTCGGTTTGTGTTTTTATTTGGCGGTAAGCTTCTTCTGCGGCAGCTACTGTTTCAACAGCGATACCTTCTTGAACGGGAACATTGTATTTTTTTAATAATTCCTTTGCTTGATACTCGTGTAGATTCATATCGTTAAAAAATTTTGGCGAAGATAAGTGAAAGTATAATTGACAAAAATGAATTGCTAGTGATTTGTAGAATTATTTACGCCAACGTTATCGAATGTTTTTTTAGTAAATTTTATCGAGCCTTTTTTATGCAAAAAGACTAGCCATTTGGCTAGTCTTTTGTTATAGTTTAGTGGTGCACCTTACCAGTAAATTTATGATAGAAAGGTGTTTTACTTTTTTCATCTTTTGGTTTGTATTTACCTGTAATAATAGGTACATACATTACTCTTCTACGGCTTGCTTCGCCCATTAATGGCGATTGTTTTACACGATG
The DNA here is from genome assembly GCF_056745525.1 of Parasediminibacterium sp. HNIBRBA5674. NCBI lineage: Bacteria > Pseudomonadati > Bacteroidota > Chitinophagia > Chitinophagales > Chitinophagaceae > Parasediminibacterium > Parasediminibacterium sp. HNIBRBA5674. The sequence goes on from NZ_JBQWIE010000028.1 coordinate 41,469, forward strand.
CCACAATCTACCATCATGTACCGTTAAATCGCCTGAATAGATATCAAAACCAACTTCTTTTTTATCATCGCTATTATCTATAAAGTATTTTTTACCAAATAATAGCTTGATTATGTTTTGATTTTGTGTACCAGGAATAACTCTTAAACCACCATTTTCAAATAAACAGGTATCTAGGTGTAAGCCAACATTGAGCATGGGCATTATTTTTTGGCCAAGAAATAAATCTCTAGGGCTATCGGTATGCCAACCCATTTGGGTAAATGTGCTATTAGGTGTGTTGATGTAGTTGTTAATTACTAAGCCATCTTTTTCATTTTCACCAATCCTTCCTTCATAAGGTGCTAATAATTCTGATAAATTGGCAAGGCGAGGGTCTTGTAATAATTCTTTTAAAGGCTCACTGTGTAAAGAAGTAAAGCATAAGCGTTGAATAGCTTTATTACCATTTTCGTCTTTACCAAATTTTAAAGGAATACCATTTACTTTATCACGCCCTTCATCTAGCCACAATTTCTCTAAACGCTTTATTTCGCTGATGTATAGCTGAACCTTTTCTTGGCTTAGAAAGTTGCGAAACACAATAACCCCATGCTTTTCAAAAAAACTCAGTTGGTCTTGGGTTAGTGTGTCACCTAAATAAAAATCAGAATCCCATTTTTTCATTATCATGCCTGTTCTCTGTTAATCTACACAATGTTAAATAATTATTACAAAATTGTGAAGTTAAGTTTAAATAAAAAAAGTCAAAAACTAAAATTAAGCACCTTTTAAAGGTGTCAATGCAATTAGTTGGTGTAATTTGCAAAGATATATTGATGAAAGTAGAATGAAAAATTGTAAAAGAAGATTAGCTGCCATTATTGTTTTATTACCATTGTTAGTGATTGGTCAAACAGATACTACCAAAGAAGTTCCCAAGAAAAAATCAACAGTAATTTTTCCCGTAATCGCAAGGTCAATAGAAACGGGTTTTAGTTTTGGGGCTGCTGCGTCTACAACTTTTCATCTTGCCAAAAACGATACTGGCACACGTACCTCTAACATTCAAGCAATTGCTTTGTATTCTGTAAAAAAGCAGTTTGTGGCTGCTTTAGAAGGCTCTCAGTACACCAAAAAAGAACGATACATTTTTAATGAAATTATTAGCTACAGTTCTTTCCCTGATAAATTCTGGGGGCTAGGAAAATATTCTTTAGCTAGTAACGAAGAGTCGTATAAGTTTCAGCAGTATTATGTCAATCTTCAAGTATCAAAAAATATAGGCCATCATTTTTTTGTAGGCGGCTTACTTGAAGTACAAAACTTAATGGATATAGATTATACCAAAGGAGGCATTTTTGATTTAGACAATGTTACAGGCCGTCATCCTTATTTTATAGCAGGTGTTGGCAGTAGTGTTTCATATGACAACCGCTCTAATGCATTTTCGTCCCAAAAGGGATTATTTGCACAACTGTATTTCAATCATTTCGATAAATATTCAGGGTCAGATTACATTTATAGTAATGTAGTTTTAGATGTAAGAAAATATATTTCGTTTAAGCAAAAAGTATTGGCTTTGCAAGCTTATTATTCTGGAAATTATGGGGATGAAATTCCTTTGCGTAGTTTGGCATCGCTAGGCGGTAGTAGTAGAATGCGAGGTTATTACGAAGGTAGATATAAAGATAAAGAATTGATAACCATACAATCTGAGCTACGATTTCCAATTTACAAACGTTTTAGTGCAGTTGCATTTGGTGCTTTGGGTGATGTAGCTGATGAAATCTCCCATTTTTCGCCCTACAATTTTAAATACACATTTGGTACTGGGTTACGATTTGCAGTAAATAAAAGTGAACGCTTAAATATCAGAATAGATTATGGCTTTGGTGCAGCAGGAAATAGTGGCTTGTATTTTCAGCTTGGTGAGGCATTTTAAAATTGCTTCAATACCCATTGTGACATTTTGAAACATAAATAGGCAAATAGTGGCGCAGTTACTACATCTAATGTATAATGCACGTGTTGAATAAGTACAAGTATTCCAATAAGAATGGTAGAAATTAGTGCTAAAATTTTATCATTTTTTTTCTCTAAACACAGAAACATTAAAAATTGCGTGGCTGTATGGCCAGAATAAAAGAGGTCTTTTGTAATAAATTTGCCACCGTAGAACGTATTACTTAACGGATCAACTAATGGTATCAGTTGTGCCGGAGGATTTAAATGACATAAACTTATAGATACGACTCTGCTAACTGCAATAAATAAGAAACACCAAATTGTATTAATGGCAATTCTTGGATTTCTAAAAATTCTGTACAACATTAATGCACCCATGCCCCAAATGATTGAGAAAACAGGTATTGAAACATTCTTGGCAGGTAATTTTTGAAGAAAGAAATCGTTTAAAACCACACCATTTCTTAGTTCAACATAATCGAAAAAAAGAGGGTACAGACTTAGCGTTAACGCCACTAAAAAAAAACCTATAAAAAATTTAATTCTAAAAAAGTTATTAGCCCAAGCATCAGCCCACGAAATCTGCTTACTGGTATCAAACATCATTCTGCAACAGTACGTTTAGTATTGGTAAAAGCTGCAAAAGTATTAATAAAACAGACTAAATGTGAATATTACTAAAAAATTGAAAATCCTCAGGCGATAAAATTTGTCTCATCATTTCTGGATTATCTTTTATTTGGTCTTTAATCTGCCAAACCATTGTTTTTATGAGATCATTAGTAACCTCGAGGGTACTTAATGTGTGGGTTACCGACCATGCAATGATACTATCGCCTGAAATAGTTTTAAGGCGTAAAATAATATCATCAATTGTATACAACATGTTTATTTGTTTATATAATAATACTGTAAATATTTATTTTACTTTAAAGCCATAAGAAAATAAGACGCTAAACTAAGTTTAGTTGCAAAAAGAGATATCTGATTATTAAGAATTTAATTTGCACATTCTTAAATAAACAAGTGCAAATTAAGTCATATTATCCATTTTAAGAAAAAATACAACATTTTAAATTATCTCAAATTTACATTCTTAAACTATTCGTCCTTATATGTTCTAATAATTTCAAAAAAAATTTGAAATTATACTTAAACTAACATTTGTTAGTTTAGTTTTGTTTTAAAATATTGCCACTATGAATTTTGAATTTACTGAAGAACAATTAATGATTCAACAAGCTGCAAAAGACTTTGCAAATACAGAATGTTTACCTGGTGTTATAGAACGAGACGAGTTACAGAAGTTTCCTAAGGATCAAATATCCAAACTTGCCGACCTTGGTTTTATGGGTATGATGGTAAAACCTGAATATGGTGGTAGCGGTTTAGATACCGTAAGCTATGTACTAGCTATGGAAGAAATAAGTAAGGTAGATGCAAGTACTAGTGTATGTATGAGCGTAAATAATAGCTTGGTTTGCTATGGTTTAGAGGCTTTTGGTACCGAAGCGCAAAAACAACAATATTTAGTACCGCTTGCACAAGGCAAAAAAGATGGCGAATTATATATCGGTGCTTTTCTATTAAGCGAACCAGAGGCAGGTAGCGATGCCACAAGCCAACAAACTACAGCCGAAGATATGGGTGATTATTACTTACTTAACGGTACAAAAAACTGGATAACCAATGGTTCTTCAGCCTCAGTGTATTTAGTAATGGCGCAAACAGATAGAGCAAAAGGCCCGCATGGCATAAATACTTTGATTGTGGAAAAACATTGGCCAGGCGTAACAGTTGGCGCTAAAGAAAATAAGCTGGGCATTAGAGGTAGCGATACACACACGATTATGTTTAACGACGTAAAAGTACCCAAACAAAATAGAATAGGTGAGGATGGATTTGGATTTAAGTTTGCCATGAAAACCCTTGCTGGCGGCCGCATAGGCATTGCATCGCAGGCACTTGGTATAGCTAGTGGTGCTTATGAATTGGCTTTGAAATATTCAAAACAACGTAAGGCGTTTGGTAAAGAAATAGCACAGCATCAAGCGATACAATTTAAACTTGCAGATATGGCTACACAAATTGAAGCTGCAAGATTATTGTGCTTAAAAGCTGCTTGCGATAAAGACAATGGTCGCAATTACGATTTAAGTAGTTCTATGGCAAAAGTTTTTGCAAGTGAAACAGCAATGGCTGTAACTACCGAAGCGGTGCAAATACATGGTGGCTATGGTTTTGTAAAAGAATATCACGTAGAGCGTATGATGCGTGATGCAAAAATTACCCAAATTTATGAAGGTACAAGTGAGGTTCAACGTATTGTAATTAGTAGAGCTATTCTAAAATAATGAGACAAAAAAGTCGCTTCAGCAATTTTATAAAGTTGAAGCGACTTTTTTTAATACAAGTTTCGCCTTCTAGCTTTGAACAACGATAAACGTTACAATAGCTGCTACAGTAAAGCATATAATTGTAACAATTGCTACTGTTTAAAAACGTACTTTTATTATTGTTAATCTTGTATCGTTATTCTAGGACTAGACAATTGATACAAATAAAAAATCTCTTCAGTTTTTGAAGAGATTTTTTTACGGAACAAATTGTATAATTTGCTGCCAAATGCAATTATGCCTTAAACCTTAAGTAAGACAAAACTGCAATTACAATGTACATCATTGTAATAATCACAAAATTCTTTATTCCTTTGTCAAATGATGACGATGGAATAATGACTTGTTTTTTTCGCATAACCAAAGAGTTTAATTGTGGGGTTAAAAAACAATTATTTTCATTGGTTCTTCATAATGTGAAATGGAATAAATTGTAAACGTGTAATGATGTTAAAAAATTGTATCGTTGTGGTGATTTTGAACAAAATTTATTTTAATAACAGAACAATATGTTTGCTGTAGTAGATATTGAAACAACTGGTGGGCATGCGAATGCAAATAATATTACCGAGATAGCCATTGTATTACATAACGGAAAAGAAATTGAGGGTAAATTCACATCGCTAGTAAACCCATGTATGCCTATACAACGTTATGTGCAAGGGCTTACTGGCATTACCGATGCGATGGTAGCTACAGCACCTAAATTCGAAGAATTAGCTGAGAATATTTACAATTTGCTTAAGGATAGAATATTTGTAGCCCACAACGTAAATTTCGATTACAGTTTTGTTAAACACCAATTGTCTCAATCTGGTTACGATCTTACAACGCATAAGCTTTGTACAATAAGGTTGGCAAGAAAAATTTTTCCAGACTTACCTAAATATGGTCTAGGCACTGTTTGTAGAGAATTAAAAATAGAATTAAATGATAGGCATAGAGCCGCAGGCGATGCTATTGCAACGGCACAATTGTTTAAATTATTAATAGAAAATGATACGAGTGGTGAGTTGAAGAAAATGGTAAAAAAAAACTCCAATCAGTACCTACCGCCCAACTTAAGCAGCCAAAAAGTTGATGATTTACCTACAAATGCAGGTGTATATTACTTCAAGAACAAGCAAGGCAAAGTTGTATATGTTGGTAAGGCGAAAAATATTAAAAAGCGTGTGATTTCACATTTTGCGAATAACAAGCCTTCAAAACAAAAGCAAGCATTTTTAAAAGATATTTACGATGTGTCTTTTCAAGAAATGGATACTGAATTTTTAGCGGCACTTTTTGAAACGATTGAAATTAAACGCATTTGGCCCATTTACAATAAAAGCCAAAAACACTACGAACACCAATATGGTATTTTTATGTTTGAAGATGCCAAAGGATATTTAAGGCTTGGTATTGATAAAAAAAAAAATTTTGCAGCCATTGATGTCTTTTGGTATGATGTTGCAAGCGCATAATACACTTTGGTCATGGTCTAAGCAATATAATATTCACCCTGCTTTATGCTTTTTAGATAAACGCGCAAAAACGCTAGGGGCGCTGCCACAAGTAGATGAACATAATTCGATTGTTTATAACCTTGTTAAAAAAATTGAAGAAGAAAAAGAAACGTTTTTAATACAAGAAGCATCTACTTATATTTTAGTAGAAAATGGCATATTTTATGGTATTGGTAAAGTGGAAAAAAAGAGTGATTTAAAGTCAAAAGAAACATTAAAAGAACAATTAACAAGATATCCTGAAAATGAAATTTTAAAGGGTATGATAAAACAATTTGTATTAAAATACCCTGAAAGGGTCATTTTACTTTAATAATTTTCTTACCATTGTAAAAGTATCCTATTAGCCGAATTAAATAACGATTACATGAAAAAGAATGCCATTATTTTAATACTCATATTATTATCTCAAAATACTTTTGCTCAAAGAGTGAGGGGCAACATTTCTGTTGGCCAGAGCGCTTACTTAGGAGAACTACAGCAGAAAAGCGTTTTTTTAGAGCAATCTTCACCATCAATTATTCTTGGACTCTCTTATGACTTGAATAATTATTTCAGAATTAGAGGTGATGTTGGTATTATGGGCGCAAAAGGTGATGATAAAATGAGTACCAAGGTATATGCTAGACAACGGAATTTAAACTTTAAAACTACTATCTATGAAGCCGCCTTATTAGGCGAGTTTGATTATCTAAATTGGATTTTCAAAAAAGATTTGCCAATAACACCTTACGTAATTTTTGGTCCGGGGATATTTAGGTTCAATCCAACTACCATAGATAGAAATGGTAACAAAGTCTATCTTCATGGCATTGGTACGGAAGGTCAATTACTTGGAAATTCAAATTATAATTATAGAAAATATAATTTAATTCAGTTGAATTTTCAGTTTGGTGGTGGTATTAAAATTAAGGTTTCTGAAAAAATGAACCTTGGTATTGAGCTATCATTACGCAGACTCACTACCGATTATATAGACGATGTTCATGATAGAACTTATGTTGATCCCTCAGAATTTTTAGCTAAAGGACAAGTATTAGCATCTCAACTATCTTTTAGGGGTGATGAATTGGGGTATTCTTTTGCAGATATAAAAAATAATGGCAGAGGTAGCAATAAAAGTGAAGATTTTTACTATACCTGTCAGTTTAGACTAAGTTATCGTCTTGATAATATACGATTAGGTCAGGAAGGTTATTATTTCTTTTCGAATAAAAAAGCCCTGAGAAGCCAACGTAATCCACCAATTCTTTAATCGCTATTTACTTTTTCTTTTTACCGACTTTAGATGATTCTTTCTTCTTGGTAAATGTGTCGTCAAAAAAGCACTGCATACCACGTCTATTACCACAACTACCTTTTTCTTTTAAGGTAATGTCGTTGCCTTCAAAACTAAAGTCAATAACACAAGGGTCACCGCCTTGGTTATATACTGCTGTGGTGGCATCTTTCATTTTAAATTCACCTTTCAATTCACCTACACAAGTACCTTCTTTTTTCTCAAAATGGATAAAGAAAATGTAGGTATTTGGGTATTTACCATCTCTTACAGAGATATAGTTTTTCTTGTCTTGCACATAATCGCCACTAAGCTTATTGGCCTTTGGCAAGGTATCAATCGGGTTGATGATTTCATTGGATTTTTTGGTATCTTCATTGGTATCATTTATTACTACCATAAACATATTGTCAGGGCCATAAATCCAGCCAACTCTAGAAAACAGTAACTGTTTAGTGTCGGTTGTTACTTTTTCTTTACTAATAACGAATGTTGGCTCTCTGTTTATTGATAATGAATGTAAATAGCCATCATTGCTATAATTTTCAAACACAGATTTTGCAGCTAAAAACTTATTTCTCTTATCAAAAACAAACGCTACAACTAGTGTCTTTTTATTTTGAATAATGGTTGCTAATAAATAATTTTCTGTATTCTTTTCAATTCTGCCTATTGGGTGAACTAAGTATTTTTTATCAGTATTCACCAAAATATTAATGGCAGAATCAGGTACAAATTGTTGTAAAACTGTAGCGCCAATAATGGTACTATCGCTAATTTTTGAAAGGTTAGTATCTGCAACAGTGAAGGGTAAATTGAGTATTGGAAAAGCTTTTACAAATTCGTTAGGTTTTACAGGTGCGTCGCCAGATAAATCTACCTTTTTATCCTTACAACCTAATATAGCTACTACAAGTAAAAGCGTTATCCATTGTTTCATACAAGCCAAAAATTTGCGTAAATGTATGATTTTGACACATCCATAGTATTAAGAACTGATTAAGTATTGCTAAATTATGTTTCGATTGGTATTGATAATTATTTTAGATTCGCCTAAAATATTATTTTGTGATTGCTAATTTATCTGTAACAGAAGAAAACTACATAAAAGCCATTTACCACCTGCAACAAACAGATGGCAATGTAACTACTAATGAGGTGGCAGAAATGCTACATACAAAAGCAGCCTCGGTTACAGACATGCTTAAAAAACTAAACACAAAAAATATTGTTAATTACGAGAAATATCAAGGCTTTACGCTAAGTGATGAAGGTAGAAAAATTGCTTTAAGCATCGTTCGTAAGCATCGTTTGTGGGAATATTTTTTAGTAGAAAAATTACAATTTGGCTGGGATGAAGTGCACGAAGTTGCAGAAGAATTAGAACATATTTCAAGCCATAAATTGGTAGAAAAATTAGATGCTTTTTTAGAATATCCCAAGTTTGACCCTCATGGTGACCCAATACCAGATGTAAATGGTAAAATGGTATTTCAACCGCAAATAAACCTTACCGATTTACCATTAAACGAGTTTGCTGAAGTAACTGCCGTGGGTAGTCAATCTACTGAATTACTTGAATTATTAAAGCATAAGAAAATAGCCATTGGCACTAAAATTATTATAAAAAAGAAGTTTTTGTTTGATAATTCAGTAGAAATAAAACTGCAAAATCAAGCTGCTTTTACCATTAGTCAGCAATTGGCGCAAGCCTTATTTGTAAAAAAGATACCAAATGAGTGACACATATTTACAAAATGACAATTCATTAAGTGAGGTACATTCATCTGTAGATACCACCAAAAATCGTAAAGGTTTCAAGCGCATATTGGCTTATTTCGGCCCCGCGTATTTGGTAAGTGTAGGCTATATGGATCCTGGTAATTGGGCTACCGATTTGCAAGGCGGTGCACAATTTGGTTACAAGCTTATTTGGGTGCTGTTAATGAGTAATTTAATGGCTTTATTGCTGCAAAGTTTAAGCGCAAGATTAGGCATTGTAAGGCGTAAAGATTTAGCACAAGCCAATAGAGAAGTGTACCCACCACTGGTGAATTTTTGCCTTTACATTTTAGCTGAATTGGCTATTGCAGCTTGCGACTTAGCCGAGGTTTTAGGAATGGCAATTGGTATCAATTTACTCACAGGCTTACCGCTCATTTGGGGCGTTGCATTTACCGTTTTAGATACCTTTTTATTGCTTTGGTTGCAAAAGCTAGGCATAAGAAAATTGGAAGCTTTCATCATTGCACTGGTAGCTATTATTGGCTTATCTTTTTTAATAGAAATAATTTTTGCAAAACCAAATTTAGCCGATGTTGCTAAAGGTTTTATACCAACAAGTTTAAACAAGCAAGCGTTGTACATCGCAGTTGGTATTATTGGTGCTACAGTAATGCCACATAATCTGTATTTGCATTCAGCTTTGGTGCAAACACGAAAAATTGCTACTGATTCTGAAGGTATAAAAAAGGCTTTAAAATTCAATTTAATTGATAGCACTATTGCCTTAAATGCAGCGTTTTTTGTAAATGCTGCTATATTGGTATTGGCAGCCACAGCATTTTTCGCAACTGGCCATACAGAGGTAGCTAAAATTGAAGATGCGCATAAATTATTACAGCCAATGCTTGGTACTAAGTTGGCACCTTTGTTATTCGCTATTGCTTTAATTGCTGCTGGGCAAAGCAGTACGGTTACAGGCACTATGGCTGGGCAAATAGTGATGGAGGGTTATTTAAGTTTACGCATCAATCCGTTGCTAAGGCGTTTGTTAACCCGCTTAATTGCAATTGCGCCTGCCGCAGTTGTAATACTTTTGTATGGTGATGAAAAAGTAGACGCTTTATTGGTTTTTAGCCAAGTGGTGCTGAGTTTGCAACTAGGTTTTGCCATTATTCCATTGATTCATTTTGTGAGCGATAAGCAAGCGATGGGCGAATTTGCTATTAAAACTTATACCAAAGTTTTGGCTTGGTTAGTAGCGCTAATTCTAGTTTTTTTAAATGTAAAATTGATTGTTGAAGAGATACTAGGCTTTTTTGAGCAAAATGGCAAAATAGGCTGGAAAATAGTGATTGTAATAGCAGTGTTGCTTTTTATTTGGTTGTTTTTAATGATGACATTTTTACCAATAGTACAGCGCAGGCGACACAAGAAAAACATTGCTTTACATAGAGAACCTCTGCCGCTAGAAAACTTATTCATACCACAAACGCAGCACATTGCGATAGCGCTTGATTTTACCAATAATGATGAACGATTAATTGCGCATGCTATTAGCCAAGGAAAACAATATGCAAGCTATACCTTAATGCATATTGTAGAAAGTGTGAGTGCTAGCTATTTAGGCGCAGCAAGCGATGATACAGAAACCCGTAAAGACCGTGAACGTTTACAATCGTATGCTGAACAACTGACCAAACTTGGTTACAATGTAAGGGTAGAGCTAGGTTTTAAAAACCGTGTGTCTGAAATTGTACGTTTGGTAAAAGCTGCTGATGCAGATTTACTAGTAATGGGTGCACACAGGCATAGCGGTATTAAAGATTATTTGTTTGGCGAAACCATTGAATCGGTAAGGCATCAGTTAGAAATTCCTGTATTGATAATTAACGTGTAGAAATGTCTCACAGATTACGCTGATTTGCACAGAAAATATATTTACCACAGCGCAAAAAAGTAACAGTGAAATTCACATCTTATTTGCTTCCTTGCCCTGCGTTTTATTAAAACTGCCGATAATAATCCTTCAATAAAGCTGTAAATGCTTCTGTGTAGTTGTTGTCTTCTTTTATAACTATGCTGTCTACAATTGCTTCTTTTTGGGCGAAGCCAAATTGCAACATACCTCTAAAATATGGATGTTTTGGTGTTTGTTGTACCAATGTTTTTTTGTGTAAATGATAGCCATTTGCTGTAGCTAAATCTTCAAAAAAATCAACCCGATGGTAGGGTAGAAGTATTGCAAAATGACCGCTTGGAGCTAATAATCTGGTAATATTTGCCAATAATACTTCTAAACTTAAAGCCGAACTGTGCAAAGCCAAGTTGCGTTTGGCATCGGGGCTTTTTAAATCGTTGTCAAAAAAAGGAGGATTGGTAATAATAAAATCGTAAGGGCGATTGATATAGTTTTGAATAGGTGTTTCGTACACTTTTAAACTTTGCCACCATAAAACCCCTTTAAAGTTAGCATTTGCTTGTTCTGCTGCTGCTGTATCTATTTCAACAGCGTCAATATATGCAGGAGATTGCTGCGCTAGCATAATGCTAAGTAAGCCTGTACCTGCACCAATATCCAATATTCTTTTTATAAAAAAAAGATGTTCTTGAATATTTGCAGCCGCCCAAGCACCAAACAAACAGCCATCCGTGGTTACTTTCATGGCGCAATGCTGCTGTTGAATAGTAAATTGCTTAAACTTGAAATAATCATTTGCCATTGGCTGTAAAAATAGCAGCTCAATTTATAAGCTTAAACATTTTTGAGAGAAGATTTGAGAATTATTACTTGTATCATTTGCCGAAAAGTGTAGCTGAACGTACAAGTGTGCGACGCAACGATGCTAAATAGTAATACAAAAGCTGGTTACCCAAAGAAATGGTTACAACTTGAGTATGGGCTTAAAATAATAGCGCCGTCCATTAGACAAAGGACGGCTGCTATCTGCCTAAACTATAACCATATATCCATGAAAAAAATTATTTTGTGTACAGGTTGGCAGTATTTCTATAGCCAGAACTTGTATTGCTGTACCAATCTGTGTATTGTGTGCCACCAGATTTTGCCCAATCTAAAAAGTGTAAATATGCTTTTGAGATATCAACACCTTCTATAGGATAAGTGAATGGTACTGTAAAACTTAGCGCCCAAGGGTGATTGTCTTTTGTTAAATAGTAAGTATTGGTTGAAGCATTAGATGCGTCTTGCAAAGTACCTAGCAAGCTTTTATCTGAAAGGTCAGTTGGTAATTGGCCTGGCAAATGCACTTCATAATTTCTACGCTTGTTGCTGATGGCAAAAGGATTGAATGGTGCAGAACCAAGTGATGCTTGAGAAATTGGTGTGTTGAACTGTAAGTAAATGCGTGAGGTATCGCCTTTCATTTTTGCTTTTGCCATATCTGTGTTTAATATTGATGCGTTGCCTGGGTTACTAATTAGGTTTGAGTGGTCATCAAAAGGTACAATTACTGCTTTTGATTGTCCTGCTTCTGTACCGTTGCTGTTAAGTTTTATAAATGAGTTTTTAGCGCTTTGGCCTGTTACAGTTTTTACATCGCTAGGGCTAAAAGGGAACTGAATACCAAAGCCATTATAGTACGTAGCACCTGCTGCAAGTGGTGCATAATCTGCGTAAAATTCCACTACATTATTTTGTGCATTTGCAATAAACTTATAGCGATAGCTTACTACTAAATCATTTAAATCGTAGTCACCAGTTACTGGCCACAAATCTTCAAAAGCGAGTGTGCCCCAAGTATTTTCTGAAGGATAATAAGAGATATAGGCTCTTGCAGGATCATTAGGAAAATCGTCGTAAGCATCTGATACACCATCATTATCAGAGTCAACAGGTGTGATAATTTTTTGAACGTTTTGTGTAGAAATAGCGTCTATAGGATTTGAAGAAGCATAAATACATACATCGTTAAAATCTTGGTCACAGCTAGAAAGTGTTCTGTTAATGTCTTCGAAACCAATGATATATTTACCATTGTTGTTTAGTAATACAGTGTGTCTTTTTAACGTAGCGTCGTTTTCTGGGTTAAAGCTTGAATTGGTATAAAAAGTTGTAGCTGAGGTACTAAAGTTCTCGTAGCTCCTCCATGCGTCAGCAAAAATTGCAAAACCAATAGTTTTTCCGGCATCGAATACACCAAGTGAAACTTTATCACCAGATTTCATTCCACCGCCACTAAAAGCCATACTGGCATTAGGTAATACTGTATAAATGGTATCGATATCTTTAGCACTTGTAGGTGGATTTTTAGTATCGTAAACGTAGTAGCCAATAGTGTTTCTATAACCAGCACCTTCGTAAATAAACGTTACCCAAACCTCAGATTTTTTAGTGATGTTTATGTTAGATGTTGTACCATCGGCTATAAATTCTGGGTGTAATTTGGCAACTGATTTGCCTTCTGGTAATGAGTAACTGATATAGCTAAGCATTTCAGAAGAAATAACATCACCAGTTGCTTCGAGATATAAAGGACGGCCATTTGCATCGGCTTTGCCCATAGATTTATAAATAGCGCCAGAATTACCGTTACCAAATACGGTCATGTTACTTTCTGTTCTTAGCATCGGCGGCTCTTTACTAAAAGTACCAGCCACATTGCCTTTAGCCACTTGTGTACCACCTAGTGTACAAATAAGCGCATTACCAGCTAGAAATACTTTTGCATTGTGTAATAATCCAAGTGATGATGGATCAACAATCATAGTATCTACATAAGCAGGTACAGAAAGCGTTGTATTTACTACGCCTTGTGCATTGGTAATTGCTGTTAAAGCAACTTCGCCAATATTGCCATCTTGATAAAAATAAACCTTTACAGGAATATTACTTAATGGATCATCCGTGTTGGTTAATAAAGAAATATTAACGTTTAATGTTTTGTTGGTGGCGTACTTAAATCCATCCGGTGCAACTTTATTTACTTCAGTTGTAGGTGGATTCACAATGCTTGTATCTTCTTTTTTGCTGCACGCTGTCAGTAAAGACAAAGCAAAAAGAATAGACAGTGTTGAAAGATTTTTCATTGAAATTGGAAAGTGATTTTTCATAATTATAGGTTGATTAAGTATAAACCATTCTTGTGCCAAAGCAAAGAGTGAACACAAGTGATTGATTTTCAATTAAATTAATTTAGGCAGATAGAGAATCTTGTTCCATAATTTGGAATCAGTTCTATTTTTGGAAAATTTTGCTATCAAAATGGATGAATACTAGAACTAGGGCGGCTGTAAATGAAAATACTGCGCTATAAGGCAAAGCAAAATGAGAGGCTTCATGATTATTAGGATATTGGTACTATAAAGTTGGTTCTTTTATGCAAAAGATGGACTGTTATGGGCATAAAAAATGCCATTTACAGTATTGTAAATGGCATTTTAAACGTATTACTACAAAAAATACTTAAGCGCTAGCTTGTAGCTTCTTAATTTCTTCGTTCAATTTTGGTACAATGTCAAAAGCATCACCAACTATACCGTAATCGGCTGCTTTAAAAAATGGTGCTTCTGGGTCTTTATTTATTACCACAATTACTTTACTTCTATTTACACCAGCCAAATGCTGAATAGCGCCAGAAATACCAATAGCAAAGTACAAGTTTGGTGCAATTTGAAAACCAGTTTGCCCAACGTGTTCGTGGTGAGGACGCCAATGTGCATCAGCTACAGGACGGCTACATGCAGTTGCAGCGTGTAAGGTTTTTGCTAAATCTTCTATCATGCCCCAATTTTCTGGGCCTTTTAAACCTCTACCACCACTAACTACAACATCTGCCTCAGTTAATGGAATTTCGCCTACAATTTTATTAACAGCAGCTACACGTACTTTAGATGCATCTACAGCTGCATTTAGTGCTACCACTTCTGCAACACCTTCACCCACAATAGTTGTAAAACTGTTTGGGTTTAATGAAATAACTTTTATAGCTGAAGTAATATTTACGTTGGCAAAAGCCTTACCACTGAATACTGTTTTCTTAACTATAAAATTACCATTGCTAGTATCTGGCAAAGCACAAGCACCTGTAACTACACCAGCTTTTAAACGAGCCGAAACTCTTGCTGCTACTGCTTTACCAGTTTGATTGTGGCTAAACACTAATACCGTAGCACCACTAGCTGTAACTGCCTCAGCAATTACTTTGCTGTACAATTGTACATCTAGGTGATTTAAAGTATCGTTGGCTACTTGGTGCACTTTTGTAACGCCGTATTTACCTAAAGTTGATAAATCATCTGTTACTGTACCAAGTAATAATGCTTCTGCAGTGGTGCCAATTTGTGCTGCTATTTTAGCTCCATAAGTTAAAGCTTCGAAAGAAGACTTTTTAACTTGACCGTCTGCATGATCTACAAATATTAAGACTGACATAAAATTTAGTTTACCCCTAACCCCTAAAGGGGGATTGGGAAAGTTGATATAATTTTAAAAACAAATTTCAGTAACTATTTTAAATACTCCCTTTAGGGCAGGGGCATCTAAATTGCTTTTGCTTCTTCATGTAATAATCTTACTAATTCGGCTACATTGTCGGCAGCAACAAGTTTTACACCAGCTTTTGCAGGTGGTAATTCGTAGCTTACTACACTTGTTAAAGCCTCTATTGCTGCTGGTTCTACCACTTTTAATGGTTTTGTACGAGCTGCCATAATACCACGCATGTTTGGTATACGTTGTTCTGCTACGCCTTTTGCACAGCTTACAACCACTGGCAATTCTGCTTCGTTGGTTTCTTCACCACCTTCAATTTCACGAGTTACGGTTACAGTGTTACCTGCAACATCAAATTTTGTGGCTAATGATATATATGGTGCGTCAACAAGTTCGGCTACAATACCACCAATTGATGAACTATTGTAATCGATGGTTTCTTTGCCTGTGAAAATGAGGTCGTAAGCGCCTTGTTTTGCTACTTCTGCTATTTGCGCTGCAATAAAATAACTGTCAAAATTGTCAGCGTTAATTCTAATGGCTTCGTCACCACCTAGCGCTAATGCTTTGCGAATAATTGGCTCACAATCAGCACCACCAACCGTGATAAGGTGCAAAACAGTAGTAGGATCTTTTTCTTTTAATTCGATAGCTCTTACCAAAGCATACCACTCATCGTACGGATTGATAATCCATTGTACACCTGCGTCTTCAAACTTGGTATTGCCATCTTTGAAGGCTATTTTTGAAGTCGTATCAGGTGTTTTACTAATGCAGACTAAAATTTTCATGTGCAGATTTTTTTATTTTATTTGCCAATTATGATTGCGATGTTGCTATCTTCATATGGCAAAACTAAATGGTTGTTTATGCAACTAATTTACAAATATAGGGTTGTTTTTGTTGTGCAAATGTTTAGGTTTTAAATATTAATTAAGAAATTTTTTATGGACAGAATTGAAAAAATATTGGAGTTTTTAAAGGCCAATCCAAAGGACAATTTTCTAAGACACGCACTAGCACTAGAATACATCAAATTAGGCGATGATTTAAAGGCGAGAATTTTATTTGAAGAAATTTTAACAGAAAGCCCAAATTATGTAGGTTCTTACTACCATTTAGCCAAATTATTAGAAAAATTAGAACAAACTGATAAAGCTATTGAATATTACGAAAAAGGTATGGCTGCAGCAAAAGCTGCTAATGATAACCATGCTTACAGTGAATTACAAGCTGCTTACGAAGATTTGATTTATTAACAACAACCGCTACCAAATAACTGAAAATGGGTAGCTCAAATGCTGCTTGTAATTGTTTGTGTTAGGTTTGTTACCAATCTATAAAGTTGCTTGATTATGAAAAAACTAGCCTGTTTTATGTTATTACTCAATTTGGCTTCTTGCCAATTAAGTGCACAATCAATTAAACTAATAGCCATTTCCAAAACTGGTGGTTTTAGGCATGCAGCCATACCTGCTGCAAAGGCTGCATTAACCCTAATGGCACAACAGCAAAATTGGAATATTACATTCACTGAAGATTCGCTACAGTTTAGTGATTACAAAACTTTGAAACAATATGATGCTATCATTTTTGTAATGACAACAGGTAATATTTTTAGCGAAAAAGAACAAATTGCTGTACAAAAATTTGTAGAAAAAGGTGGTGGATTATTAACCTTACATACAGGCACAGATACAGAATATGACTGGCCATGGTACAATGCAGCTATAGGTGCAAAATTTAAAAATCATCCTCACCAACAGCAGGCCAAGTTTGTAGTTACAGATTCTACCCATCCTGCAAGCAAAATGCTACCTAAAGAATGGATTCGTTTTGATGAGTTGTACAATTTTAGAGAAAGTATTCCTGCTAACTTACATGTGCTGATTGAAATTGACGAAACAAGTTACTCAGGTGGTACAATGGGTAAACATCCCATGGCTTGGTATCAACATGTAAAAAAAGGTCGTGTATTTCAAACTGCTTTAGGTCATACTGATGCTAGTTATCAAGAGCCCTTGTTTTTACAACACCTACAAGGGGCAATAGAGTGGGTGAGCAGGAAATAAACCGCTGATTTAAATTGATTGCAATGATCTACTGTGATTTAAACTGCATTAGACGAATTGATTTTAAAAACATAGAACACAAAACATCAGAACAATAAAACGATTTAGCATATGAAAAGAAAATTAAGAATGGGCATGATAGGCGGTGGACGTAATGCCTTTATTGGTGCGGTTCATCGCATTGCTGCAAATATTGATGGCTTAATAGAATTGACTTGTGGCGCTCTAAGTAGCAATGAAGAAAATTCAAAATTATCTGGCAAAGATTTGTTTTTAGCTGATGATAGAATCTATACAAGCTACGCTGATATGATTACGAAGGAAAGTCAACTGCCAGCAGATGTGCGTATGGATTTTGTATCAATCGTTACTCCCAACCATTTGCATTTTGAACCAGCAATGATGGCTTTAGAACATGGTTTTCATGTGGTAATAGACAAGCCTTTAAGTTTTGATTACGAGCAAGCAATTGCCTTACAAAAGAAAGTAGCAGAAACAGGTTTGTTATTGGCTGTTACGCATACTTACTCAGGCTATCCAATGATTAAGCAAGCCAAACAAATGATTGCAGAAGGCACTTTTGGTAAAATACGCAAAGTGTATGTTGAATATCCACAAGGCTGGTTAAGTAGCTTTGTGGAAAATAGTGGCAGCAAACAAGCAGCTTGGCGCACCGACCCAAAACGTAGTGGTATTGCAGGTTGTATGGGCGACATTGGTACACATGCTGCACACTTAGCAGAATATATTTCAGGCTTAAAAGTCACACATTTATGTGCTGATTTACAAACTTTTGTAGAAGGCCGACATTTAGATGATGATGGTAATGTGCTTTTAAAATTTGATAATGGCGCTACTGGTGTCTTAATTGCTAGTCAAGTAGCTGCTGGTGAAGAGAATGCTATAAGATTGCGTGTTTATGGCGAGAAAGGTGGTATAGATTGGTGTCAAGTTGATAGCAATACTTTACTAGTAAAATGGCTGGATAAACCAACTGAAATTTATAGAACTGGTAGTGGTTACGTAGGCAGTTTTGCAGCACATAATACACGTGTACCAGCTGGTCATCCAGAAGGATATTTAGAGGCTTTCGCCAATATTTATAGGAACTTTTCGCTTACGCTTAATGCAAAACTAAACGGCGAAGCACCAACTAAAGAAATGTTAGACTTTCCTAACATTGCAGAAGGTGTAAGAGGTATGGCATTTATTGATTCTGTGGTTGCTTCATCTAAATCAAATGAAAAATGGACTGAGTTTAAGGGTTAATTTTTTAAAATTATAGTTAATGACAGAAAATGATGCCAAACAAATTTGTGCAATTGTAGCTTTAAAAGCTGTTGGAGTTGGAATTTTAATTGCACAAACAATAGCCACTTTTTTAGCTTACGAAAAAGGATTTTTTAAAAGCTTTTTTTGGTTTCTTAATTTTGATTATAAACTCAATCTGGTAATTGGACTATCTTCATTTGCAATTTTTGGCAACATTTTTGGTCGTTTGGCTGGCTTTGAAATAATTAACGCAAGTTGCTAGTTATAAAATAAGTGAGCATCGAAAAGAGTTTAAAAGTTACCACACTCATCAAACT